>JAKBCG010000044.1 GCA_021808035.1 Pseudomonadota bacterium | reverse complement strand
CGACCTGCGAGGTCGAGGAGCCGATCGCGACCGCGGCCGGCAGCGCCCCGGCTGGCACCAGGTTCGGCAGGAACGACTGCGCCGCCGGCATCTGGAACGCCCTCGCGACGCCGAGCAGCGCGAGGATCGCGAAGATCGGCCCGGTGCCCGCGATCCGCGCGACGGACGCCGCGCCGAGCGCGATCGCGCAGCCCGCCTGCACGATCGCGCACGCGCACAGGATCCGCCGCCGGTCGAACCGGTCGGCCGCGTGCCCCGCGAACAGCGCGAACGCGAAGAACGGCAGGAATTGCGACAAACCGATCAAACCGAGGTCGAGCAGTCGACCGGTCATCCGATAGACCTGCCAGCCGACCCCGATCACGAGCATCTGCGCGGCGATCCCCGACAGGAAGCGCGCGGTCACGTAACGGCGGAAATCCGCGTCGCGCAGCAGCGCGCGCCGCTCGAGCGCGGCGCCGCTCATCCGCCGAGGAAGATCCGATAGGCGGGGTTGTCGGTCTCCTCGGCGTACGGATAGTGCAGTTCCGTCAGATGCGCGACGAACTCCTCGCGCGTCGCCGGCGGCACCTGGATCCCCGCGAGCACGCGCCCGTAGTCGGAGCCGTGATTGCGGTAGTGGAACAGCGTGATGTTCCACTCACTGCCGATCGCCCGCAGGAATTTCAGCAGCGCGCCCGGATGCTCGGGAAACTCGAAGCGGAACAGCCGCTCGTGCTCGAGGCCATGGGCCTGCCCGCCGACCATGTGGCGCACGTGCAGCTTCGCCATTTCGTCGTCGGTCATGTCCCGGACCGGGTATCCGGCGGCGGCGATCGCCTCGAGCGTCGCGTCGCGCTCGACCTTGCCCCGCGTCGTCGCGAGCCCGACGAACAGCTGCGCGGCGCGCACGTCGCCGTAGCGATAGTTGAACTCGGTCACGTTGCGCCGGCCGAGCGTTTCGCAGAAGCGAAGGAACGAGCCCTGCGCCTCTGGAATCTCCACCGCGAACAAGGCTTCGCGCTGCGCGCCGATGTCGGCGCGCTCCGCGACGTACCGCAGCCGGTCGAAGTTCATGTTCGCGCCGCCGTTGATCGCGATCAGGGTGCGGTCGACGCAGTTCTCACGCGCGACGTAACGCTTGATCCCGGCGACCGCGAGCGCCCCCGACGGCTCCGCGATCGACCGGGTGTCCTCGAAGATGTCCTGGATCGCGGCGCAGATCTGGTCGGTCGACACCAGCACCACCTCGTCGACGTACTGCTGCGCGAGCCGGAACGTCTCCTCACCGACACGGCGCACGGCGACGCCGTCGGCGAAGATCCCGACGCGCTCCATCGCGACGCGCCGCCCCGCGCGCAAGGAATCGTGCATGCCCGGTGAGTCCTCCGGCTGCACCCCGACGATCCGGATCCGCGGGTACAGCGCCTTTGCATACGCGGCGATCCCGGCGATCAAGCCGCCCCCGCCGATCGGCACGAAGATCGCGTCGATCGCGTCGCCGTGCCGCTGCCGGAGGATTTCCATCGCGATCGTGCCCTGCCCGGCGATCACGTCCGGGTCGTCGAACGGATGCACGAACACGAGCCCGCGCTCGCGCGCGAGTTCCACCGCGTGGTCGTACGCATGATCGTAATCTTCGCCCTGCAGAACGATTTCGCCGCCGAGATCGGCGACCGCCTGCACCTTGATCTGCGGAGTGGTCACCGGCATCACGATCACGGCCTTGATCCCGCGGGTACGCGCCCCGAGCGCGACGCCCTGGGCGTGATTGCCGGCGGACGCGCAGATCACGCCGCGCGCGGCGGTGATCGACGACAGTTGCGCGATCTTGTTGTACGCGCCGCGGATCTTGAACGAGAACACCGGCTGCAGGTCCTCGCGCTTGAGGAAGACGTGGTTGTGCAGCCGGCGGGACAGGCGCGGCGCGGCGTCGAGCGGCGACTCGATCGCCACGTCGTAGACCTTCGCCTTCAGGATTTTCTCGACGTAGTTCTCTTGCATCTGTAGTTTCGTGCTGGGAGGATCGGCTACATTAGCCGATGCGCGGCCCGAGGTGTATCGTAAGGCCGCTCTCGGAGCCGCGGAACCATGCCCAAGTCCGTCGTACTGTTTCTGGCGATGCTCGTCGCGGGCACCGCTGCGCCGGTGCTCGCGCTGTCCGGGAACGTCGTCGGTGCGCCGAACGTGAGCGCACGGCTCGAGAGTTCGGTGCGCGGCGTCGGCCCCGGACAGTCGTTCCGGGTCGCCCTCGTGCTCGAACTCGGCAAGGGTTGGCATACCTACTGGCGCAATCCCGGCGACTCGGGCCGGGCGACGCAGCTGGCATGGACGCTGCCGGCGGGCTTCCGGGCGGGCCGGATCGAGTGGCCCGCGCCGCATCGGTTCGTGCTCGCGCCGCTGGTGAACTTCGGGTATGCGAACACCGCGGTGTACCTCGTGCGGATCCATGCGCCGGCGACGCTGCGCCCGGCGGGCACGGTCACCTTGCGCGCCGACGCGAGCTGGCTCGTCTGCTCGGACGTGTGCATTCCCGAAAGCGCGAAGCTCACGCTGACCTTGCCGGCCCGGCCGACGCCGGCTCCCCCGGATCCGGCGGCCGCGGCCTTGTTCGCGCACGCGATCGACTCCTTGCCGCGGCCGGCGACCGGGTCGATCGGCGCCATGATGCGCGATGGCCGGATCCTGATCCGGCTCGGCGCCGATGTCCGGCCGAGCCTCGCGACGGCGCGAGCATTGCAATTCCTGCCCTACGAAGACGGGATGATCGACTATTCCGCACCCCAGCAGGTCCGCCGCGACGGTGGCGTGATCGAGATCTCGATGCAGCCGGGGTTCCAGCCACACGCCGGGCCATTGCGCGGCCTCGTGATCGCGAGCGTGCCCGACGGTGCCAAGGCACCATCCCGCGTCGCGCTCGCGATCGCACCGACGCTCGCGGTCACGGCGACACCGCGCGTCACGGCTGGGAGCACGTCGGCGGGCGCCCCGCCGGCGGGGCGCAACGCGGCACCCTCATCCACGACGCCCGAACCGGCGACACCGCCGCGGTCGGATGCGGGCGCGCTGTGGCCCCTCGCGGGCCTCGCGCTGCTCGGCGGACTGATCCTCAATCTGATGCCTTGCGTGCTGCCGGTGCTTTCGATCAAAGCGGTGAGCCTCGTCGAGCAGGCCGCGCGGCACCCGCGCGAAGTGCGCCACAAGGGACTCGCATTCGGCGGCGGCGTGGTCAGTTCGATGGTCGCGCTCGCGACGGTCCTGATCGCGTTGCGCGCCGGCGGCGCCGGGGTGGGCTGGGGCTTTCAACTCCAGTCGCCGCGGTTCGTGACCTTGATGAGCTATCTGCTGTTGCTGGTCGGGCTCAATCTGTCGGGCGTCTTCGAATTCGGCGGCGCGTTCGCGGACGTCGGCGAGAGACTCACGCGGGACGGCGGCGTGCGCGGCTCGTTCTTCACGGGCGTACTGACGACGCTGGTGGCGTCGCCCTGCACGGCGCCGTTCATGGCGACCGCGGTCGGCGTCGCGCTCACGGAGTCGGCGGCACGGGCGCTGACGATCTTCGCGGCGCTCGGCGTCGGACTCAGCCTCCCCGTGGTCGCGATCTCGTTCGCGCCGTGGATGCGGCGCGCGCTGCCCCGGCCGGGCCCTTGGACGCTCACGTTCCGCCAGTTGCTCGCGTTCCCGATGTACGCGTCGGTCGCGTGGCTGCTGTGGGTGCTGTCGCAGCAGGCCAGCGCGACCGGGTTCGCGGCGGCGCTCGGCGGCACGGTGCTGATCGGCCTGGCCGCGTGGGGACTGCGCGAGTCGAAGGGTCGCGTCCGCCGACTCGCGACGGTCGTCGCGATCGCGGCGCTGATCGCGGCGGTCGCTCTGCCGCTCGCGTACCAGCCGGCCCGGGCGTCCGCCACCCCGGCGGGCGCGGCGGTCGCCGGCGGCTGGGTTCCGTACGATCCGGCGCGGGTGCTGCGGCTGCGCGCACAGGCGCGTCCGCTGTTCATCGACTTCACCGCGAGGTGGTGCCTCACCTGCCTGGTGGACGAACGCACGGTGCTCGAGGATCCGGCGGTGCGCGCCTATCTGCGCGCCCGCGACGTCACCTTGATGCGCGCGGACTGGACCAACGGCGATCCGCGAATCACGCGCGCGTTGGCGAGCTTCGGCCGTGCCGGCGTTCCTCTGTACGTCGCGTACGGCGGCACGCCGGGGTCGCGGCGCGCGCGGATCCTGCCGCAGATCCTGACCGCGCGAATCGTCGAGCGGGCGTTCGCGCAATTGCCCGTGCAGCGGTCGCGCTGAACGGGGACCGGGGACCCAGCGTGCCGCACGCGCAGACGACACCGGTTCCGGTGATCGATTTCCGGCGACGCCGCATGGTGCTGCAGTGGCATGCCGAGGACGGAACGTGGACGCCGAGCGTGGAGCCGGTCGCGATCGTGCACGGCATCGCGATGATCCGCGGGACGCCGCCGAATGTCTGCCTGTACGCACGGGAGGATCGGCTGCGTCTGCAGATCGGTCTCGCCCAGTACGCGCTCGCCGAGAACTCGCCGCGCATCCGCTGTCTCGCCGACTACGCGTCGCTCGGCCTGCGGCGCAGGCTCATCGTCGAGTCGAGCACCGCGGGGGTGCTCCATCGGCTGGTCTACTGGCCGGGAGGCGGGCCGGATTTCTTCCGCTGGCTCGCCGGCAAAGCGCAGGATCCGGATTGGCGCGCGACGACCGGGCGCCGCTGGACCGAGGGCGTTCCGGCCGACGCGTTGCGCGAGGGTTGATCCGCCGACGGCACCGCGAAGCGGGCAGGCAGCAGGCCGGCGAGCTCCGTCGCGGTCAGCGGTCGCCATTCGCCCGGGCGCAAGTCGCCGAGCGGGATGTTGCTGATACGCACACGCCGCAGCTGCTGGACCCGGTAGCCGAGCGCCGAGCACATCCGGCGGATCTGCCGGTTCAATCCCTGGGTGAGCACGATCCGGAACCGTCGGTCGTCGATCCGCTCGGCGCGGCACGGCCGGGTGGTCTGACCGAGGATGCGCACGCCGCTGCGCATGATCGCGAGCGTCATCGGGGTGATCGGGCGGTCGACAACGACCACATACTCCTTCTCGTGCGCGTTCTCCACCCGGAGGATTTCGTTGACGATGTCGCCATCGTTGGTGAGCAGGATCAATCCTTCCGAGTCCTTGTCGAGGCGCCCGATGGGGAAGATCCGCTCGGCGTGACCGACCAGATCGACGATGTTTCCGGCGACGTCGGGTTCCGTCGTCGACGTGATTCCGACCGGCTTGTTGAGCGCGATGTAGACGGGCTGACGCTTGGCGCCGAGCGGCACGCCGTCGATGCGCACGTCGTCGCCCGGTTCGACCGGCGTGCCGAGCGTCGCGATGCGGCCGTTGCAGGAGACCCGGCCGGCGGCGATCCATCGATCCGCCTCTCGCCGCGAGCACGCACCGCTCTCGCTGATGAACTTGTTGATCCGCATGCATCCGGCTCGGCGTGTGGGGCGGCGTCAGCCGTGATCGAGAAATGCCGCGACACGTTCGGCGAGCGATTGTGGCGCGAGCCAAAACGGCCGATCGCGAACCTCCGGCGCATCGACCCATTCGATCTGCGGCTGACGCGTGCTCGCGCCGGACGGCGGTGGAGCGCGGGTACCGTCGAACGCAAGCACCAGGCAGGGATGGGTCGCGACCTGGATCCGATCGAGCGCCTGCGTTCCGAGCACGACGATCCGGCCGACCTGGGCAGGGGCGCTGCGGGCGACGTCGATCGCGACCCCGGCGCCGGCGCCCACGCCGAGCAGATCGATCCGCCGCAGGCGCAGGTCCGCCGCCAGGTCGAGTATCGCCGCCGCCGCGCTCACCGCGGCATCGCCGTCCGGGGGATCGGATTCGCCCGAGCCAGGCAGATCCGGGGCATACACCGAACGTCGCGCGGCGACCGCCGCGAGAAATCCGCCGAAATCGCGGCTCGAGCCGCCGGCGTCGTGCAGGCACACGAGCGGGGCCTGCTCGTCGAATCCGCCGGTCGCGGGAAACGCCGTGCGCACGTGCAGCTGTCCAGTTCGGACGTCGAAATAGGCGCGGCGGGTCCGGATCAGCGCGTCGGCGCCAGTCCCCACCGAAATGTCGTGTTTGCGCAACATAAATTTTCGCTTTTTATCCCGCAAAAGGCTGGCATCGATGATCCATCACGGGTTAGGATGTTGCATCGACGCAATCCAGGCGTCTTCGCGAAGACGGCAGACCGACCTTTTTCTCACGGCCCGCGATCGATCGCGGTTCCCGATCAATCAAAAAAATGGCATGGGGATCTCAAGAAGCCGGGCAACGCCCGGCTTCTTTCTGTCCGGCCCCGTGAATCCACCGAGCCGGCTTTATAGAGCGCATGGCCGCCGCTGACAAGCGTCCGGATCGCGCCGCCCGGTGCGATCACAGCCGACCCCGATACGGAATCTCGATCGCCGCGCTCATCCGGTCGACCTCGTCCTGGGTCTCGGATCGCTCGGCGTCACGCACCAGCCGGCGCGTCAAATGCGGCGCGAGCCTTTCCAGGAAATCGTACATGTAGGCGCGCAGTGCACCCCCGCGGCGGAACCCGACCCAGGTCGTGTGCCCCGCGAACAGATGTCGCGCATCGAGAACGAGGAGATCCGGATCGTTCGCCCGGTCGATCGCGACGCCCGCGATGATCCCCACGCCGAGCCCGACCCGCACGTACGTCTTGATCACGTCGGCATCCTGCGCGGTGAGCACCACGTCCGGCGACAACCCTGCGGCTTCGAACAACGTGGGCAATGACGAACGACCCCTGAAGCTGAACACGTAGGTCACGATCGGATGCTCGGCGAGACGCCGCAGGGTCAGCTTGCCGCCGCTGGCGAGCGGGTGGCCCTGCGGCACGACGACGACGCGATGCCACCGGTACACCGGCAGCCGCACGAGCGGGCGGAACAGTTCCTCCGAACCGGTCGCGATCGCGAAGTCGACCTGGTCCCGGGCGACGAGTTCGGCGATCTGCTCCGAGGTGCCTTGGTGCAGGTGCAGCCGCACCTTCGGATAACGTTCCCGGAATGCGCGGATCACCGGCGGGAGCACGTAGCGGGCTTGCGTGTGCGTGGTCGCGATCGCCAGGCTCCCGCTGTCCGCCTGGCGCAGATCCTGGGACGCATGACGGATGTTCTGCATCTCGCGCAGGATCTTGGCCGCGTGTCCGATGACCCGTTCGCCCGCCGCGGTCACGCGCGTCAACGCGCGGCCGTCGCGCTCGAACAGTCGCAACCCGAGTTCCGCCTCCAGCATCTTCAGCTGCCGGCTCACACCGGGCTGCGACGTATGCAGCTGCCTTGCCGCGGCCGTGATGTTGAGACCGTTGTCGTTGACCGCGACGAGATACCGCAACTGCTGCAGTTTCACGGCTAGCCGTCAGGGCGGCGCGATCGCGCGGCGCAGGTCACCAAGGCAACTCGGCACCCTGATAACTCAGGAATCGGCCGGATTGCGCCGGCGTCAACCCCGCGATCACCGTGCGCATGCCGGCGACACTCGTCGCGACGTCCACCTCGGCGCGCGCGCCGCCCATGTCGGTGCGCACCCAGCCGGGATGGATCGGCACGGCGATGATCCGGCGCCGCGCGAGATCGAGGCTCATCGATTTCATGATCGCGTTGACCGCGGCCTTCGTCGATCGGTAGTCGTACATTCCGCCGGCCGCATTGCCGCCGATCGAGCCGAGCACGCTGCTCAAGGTCACGATCTTGCGCTCCTCGCTCGCGGCAACGTGCTCGACGAACGCTTCCGACACCTTCGTCGGTCCGAACAGATTGACCCGGACCGAATTCATCCAGCGCTCGTAGTCCGACTGACCGAACGGGTTCGAGACCAGAACGCCCGCGACGTTGAGCAGCACGTCGATCGGCGTGCCGTCGAGGGCCTTCGCGAGCGCGTCGATCGCGGCATGATCGGTCACGTCGATCGAGTGGATGCGAATGCGGTCGCCGTGCGTGCGCCGCGCGTCCGCGAGTACCGTCGAGCGCCCGGGATCCCGGGCGAGCGCATGCACATGCCAGCCGTCGGCGGCATATTGGCGCACGAACTCGGCGCCGATGCCGCGCGAGGCGCCGGTGACCAGGACCGTGGACATCGTCAGGTTTCCTCACCCGCGGGACAAAAAAAACCCCGGGAACGCCGGGGGATTTTAGTGGAACAGGTGCCGAAACCATAACGGCACGTCCAGTCATGGCGGATGCGTGTCACGAAACCGTGGTTCACGCTCGGCCTTTCTCGGCGCACGTCGTCTGTTGCACAGAATCGACGTCTCGAAAACTATTCGCGTCGGCCTGTGGATAAACCTAGCATGGCGAAATAAGAAATCCAATGTTTTTCGTGATTTATTACACAATCTTGAATATTTTTTGCAATACAGCACGATTGTCGTTATTTGGAAACAATGGACTGCCTGGCGGCTCGTCGATCATGCGCGGAATCCTCGGTCCGAAATGCCGTGGCGCCCGCCGATGCGGCCCCGGGCGTGGCGCTGATGCGTTAATCTTGCCCGCCGGACTCGCGCACCCGCGCGGGCGGCACGATCGGAGGCTCACGAGCGGATGAAATACCTGCACACGATGGTTCGGGTCAGCGACGTCGATGAGTCGCTGCGCTTCTATCGCGATGCGCTCGGACTCGAGTTGCTGTCGCGCAAGGACTATCCGCAGGGACGATATACGTTGCTGTTCCTCGCGGCGCCGGGAGACGCGAGCGCACAGGTCGAGCTCACCCATAATTGGGACCCCGAGACCTATGCCGGCGGCCGCAATTTCGGCCACCTCGCCTACGAAGTCGACGACATCTATGCCGCTTGCCGGCGTTTGCTGGATCACGGGGCCACGATCAACCGCCCGCCACGCGACGGACACATGGCGTTCGTACGATCTCCAGACGGGATCTCGATCGAGCTGTTGCAGAAAGGCGCGGCACTTGCGCCGGCGGAACCGTGGCGCTCGATGGGCAACACCGGGGCCTGGTGAGCGCGGCGCGCGATCGCGCGCGGCGTCAGAACATCTCGGATTCGTCCGGCGGAACGACCTCGACGGGTTTGCGCGACGCGATGAAATCGCCGGTGATCATTTCGTCGTACGACTGCCCGGGCCCGACCATCGGATAGACCCCCGCGTCCGGATCCACGACCACCTCGAGAAACGCAGGGCCGGGGAACCGGATGAATTCCTCGACGACCCTCGGCACCTCCGCCTTGCTCTCGAGCCGGACCGCGAACTCGAATCCGTCCGCGATCGCCGCCTTCACGAAATCCTTCTTGTGCAGGCTCTTGTCGCTCGCGCTCAGCCGGCCCTTGAAGAACAGCTTCTGCCACTGCTTGACCATGCCATCGCCGCAGTTGTTGATCACGACGACCTTCACCGGCAAACCGTAGGTCGTCACCGTCTCCAACTCGCCGATGTTCATGCGGATGCTCGCGTCGCCGTCGACGTCGATCACCATGCGGTCGCGGACAGCGAACTGCGCACCGATCGCCGCGGGCAGTCCGAACCCCATCGTGCCCATGCTGCCGGAGGTCAACCAGAGCCGCGGGCTGCGGAAGTCGAAGTACTGGGCCGCCCACATCTGATGCTGGCCGACCCCGGTGCTGATGATCGCCTCGCCGTGCGTGAGGCGATTGATCTGCTCGAGCAGATAATGCGGCTGGATCCGCTCGCTCTGGCGATCGTAGTTCATCGCGTGCGTGCGCCGCAGGAGATCGCAGTGCCGATGCCATGCCGACCAATCGCGCCGGAAGCCTGCTCGACGGGCGCCCTCCCGCAACGCGGTAAGCGCCTCCGGCAACGCCCCCAGATGACTCCAGTGGACACGCTTGACCTTGTTCACTTCCGACACGTCGATGTCGAACTGCGCGATGAACTTCGCGTTCGCGGCGAACTTCGTCGGATTGCCGGCGACCCGGTCGTCGAAGCGCGCGCCGATCGCGAGCAGCAGGTCGCAATCCTCCACGGCGTAGTTCGCGTACGCCGCGCCGTGCATCCCGAGCATGCGCATCGCCATCGCGTCCGAGGTGTCGATCGCGCCGATCCCCATCAAGGTCGTCACGACCGGAATCCGCAGTTCGTGCACCAGGCCGCGCAGCGCCTCGGACGCGCCAGCATTGATCACGCCGCCGCCGGCATAGATCAGCGGCCGTTCGGCCCTCTCGAGCGCGGCCAGCAGCGAGGCGCAAGCCGACTCGGACAGCTTGTTCGCGGCGACGCGGTTCAGCCGCTGACGATACCCGGGAATCGGCAGGTGGCCGGAACCGCTGAAAGCGCCGCGCCAGTTCTGCACGTCCTTCGGAATGTCGAGCACGACCGGGCCGGGCCGGCCGGTCCGGGCGATCTCGAATGCGGTGCGCACCGTCGCCTCCAGCCGGGTCGGATCGGTGACCAGGAACACGTGCTTCGCGACCGCACCCATGATGCTCGGCACCGGCGCTTCCTGGAACGCATCGGTGCCGATCGCGCTCGTCGGCACCTGCCCGCAGATCACGACGATGGGCACCGAGTCCGCCATCGAGTCGCGCACCGGGGTCACGGTGTTGGTCGCGCCCGGACCGGAGGTCACCAGCGCGACCCCGACGCGACCGCTCGCCCGCGCGTATCCGGCCGCCATGAACGCCGCGCCCTGCTCGTTGGCCGGCACGATCAGCGGCATCGACCCGCCGGTCGCCTCGTTGTGGCAGAACACCGCGTCGTAGATCGGCAGGATCGCGCCGCCGCTGTAGCCGAACACCGTGTCGACGCCTTCGTCGACCAGCACCTGGACGATCATCTCGGCGCCGGTCATCACCTCGCCGGCGCGCGGATGCGGTGCCGGGCTCATCGGTTCGTGTCGTGCGTTCACGCGCCGAAGCGTACCAGCTAACGCCCTGGCGCCCAAGTGCCGCCGTCCCGTATCCTATCGTCGCCATGCGTCATCTCATCGCGATTCTCTTGCAGAACGAGGCGGGCGCGCTCACCCGCGTCACGGGCCTGATCTCGAGCCGCGGTTACAACATCGAGTCGCTCTCCGTCGCGCCGACCAACGATCCGTCGATCTCGCGGATCACGCTGGTGACCACCGGATCGGATGCGGTGATCGCGCAGATCAATTCCCAACTGCAAAAGCTCGTCGACGTGGTCACGGTCGAGGACATGACGACCGGCGATCACCTGGCGCGGGAACTCGCGCTGCTGAAGCTGCAGGTTGCCGCCGACCAGGCCGACGCCGCATCACAGGTCGTCAATCGCAGCGGCGGCCGGGTCCTGTCGACCGAGCCCGCCTGGATCGTCGAGGTCGCCGGCACCGAGGACGTGATCGCGGAGATGATCGCGACGCTGTCGGCTTTCGGCGAGATCGTCGAGGTCGTTCGCGGCGGCGTGCTCGGCATCTCGCGGGGCGGTCGACGCGCGCCGACCGCCCGATGAGCCGCTGATCCGCAGCGGACGCCGATGGTCGCGGTCGCAAACGGCGCCGGACGCACCCCCGCTGATCCGCGGCGGCGCGGCAGGCGCGCGTACTCCCGTTCACGCTGGGCGGCATGGCTCTCGGCAGCGTTCTGGCTGTCCGCCCTTTCGGTCGCGACGCTCGCGAACGCCGCGGCAGCGCCGGCGCGCGTCGTCGCGGCATCTGCGGATTACCGGCTCGTGGGGCTGCTGCGGGGCGACACCCTGAGTATGCACGTGAGCCGCGTGCTCGACGGGGCGCCCGTGACGGACGCCGTGGTCTCGGTCGAGTTCCGCGGTCGTTCCTATCCTGCGACCGCGACCGTCGACGGCGGCTACTCGATCAGTACGCCGCAGCTGGCGATCGCGGGACCGGCCGCGTTCGCGTTCGAGATCCGGACCGGCGACGCGACGCAGACCCTGCGGGGTGTACTGACGGGTGCCCCGAAGACCGGATCGGGTCACGGACGCGTTCGGCAGCTCTTCTGGTGGGTCCTCAACTTCTCGGTCTGCATCGGGTTCCTCGCATTGCTGTCGCGACGCCGCAAGCGGGCCGACTCCTGAGGTCCCTGGCACGCATTCGCACGACGCATCAAAAGCTCTGCAAGGTCTGCACCAGCACCTGGAAGCGGCTCACGCCCATCGGTGCATTCAACGGAAACGCGAAGTCGATGTGCACCACGTTGCCGAGTCCGGAGCGGGTGTTGCCGAGGCGCAGCCCGAATCCGACGTCCTCGAGCATCCCGGGCCGGTTGCCGCCGATGA
>JAKBCG010000043.1 GCA_021808035.1 Pseudomonadota bacterium | reverse complement strand
GGCAATCGCCGCCGGCGTCGACGACGTGATCTCCAGCCTGCCCGGCGGCTACGACCTGGTCGTCGGCGAGCGGGGATCGACGCTCTCGGGCGGCCAGCGTCAATGCATCGCGGTCGCCCGGGCGATGCTGAGCGACGCCGCGGTCGTGATCCTCGACGAGCCGAGCAGCAGCGTCGACGGGGTCACCGAGCAACGCTTGATGCGCGCGCTGCGGCGCCTCGCGCACGATCGTGCGGCGCTGCTGATCGCCCATCGGCTCGCGACGGTCGTCGATGCCGACCTGATCCTCGTGCTCGATCGCGGCCGCGTCGTCCAGCGTGGCACGCACGAACGATTGCTGTCCGACGGGGGCCTGTACGCCGAGTCGTGGCGGGCGAACGGCCTGCCGGCGTCGCCGACCCCGTTGCGCCTGGTCGCCGCGTCGTGAGTGCCCGACACCGCGTGAACGCGCCGTGGCGGGCGCGGCTCGGCGCAGCGCTCCTCGCGGCGCTGATCCTGCCGCTCGCCGCACGCGCCGATCCCTGGGTCCCGGCCGCCGGCGACGGCAGCGTCGAGCCGGCGGTGCGCGAGTACGACGCGACCAGCGTCTTTCCGACCGATCAATACGGCACGACGACGCTGCCGGCGAGCGACGAGCGCTACACGATGCTGCGCGTGACCGGCACGCAGGGGATCGGCCACCGGCTGTCGATCGAATACGATCTGCGCGCAGCGCGCATCGAGAAGATCCGTCGCAAACACGGCCGGCGCATCGCCGATTCGGCGACCGGTCTCGAGGATCAGGAAGTCGGCTTGAACCTCGGTCTGCGGCAAGGGACGCACTTCGCGGACTCGATCGCGCTGAACGTCGTTGCGCCGACCGGCGCGGCCGGCACGAATCCGCCGCTCGGCGTCGGTCGCACCGCGATCGAGCCGGATCTGCAACTCGGGTTCGCGGACCGGCGATGGCGGGCGACGATCGAAGCCGGCTCGCGCGTGTTCGTCGACGGCGCGGCGACGCAGATGCGCGCCATCGTCGATGCGAGCTACCGGTTGTCGCAGCGCGTCGAGATCGGCGCATCGGTGTTCTACGTCCGTACCGTGATGATGCGTCAACCGCTGCCGGTCGTCGATGCGGGCGAGCCCTACAACGTGCTGCGCCCGGGCCTCCGGCTGAAGTTCCGACTCACGCCGCGCTTCAAGCCCTACGTCGAGTACGAGAAGGACATATCCGGTCAGGCGATCCACGCCGGCCGACGGATCACCGTCGGTTTCACCTACGACTATTGAGCGTCGATCGCGGGGCTCTCCGATGCGTTTGCTGTTCGTCCGCCATGCGCCGACCGTGTGGAACCGCGAGGGTCGATACCAGGGGCGCACCGACGTGCCGATCGACGAGCCGGGAGTGTGCGAGGCGCTCAGGATCGCCGACCGTCTGCGTGGTCTCGAGGTCGACCTCGTGGTCACGAGTCCGCTGCGCCGCGCGATCGACACCGCCGAGGTGATCGCGACCGCGCTCGGTGGCGTGCGTCGCCTCGTCGACGACCGGCTCGTCGAGGTCGCGTTCGGCCACTGGGAGGGACTCACCCAGGAAGAGGTCCGGGCGCGCTGGCCGTCGGCGCTGCGCGCGTGGAAGCGCACGCCGCAGTCGACCCGATTTCCCGGCGGCGAGACGCTTGGCGAAGCGCAGGAACGACTGCGCGATTTCCTGCGATCACCGCCGTGGGGGAGCGAGGGACTCGTCCGCTGCGTCGTCGCGATATCGCATGCCGGCCCGATCCGGCTCGCGCGGCTGCTCGCGGAACGCCGGCCGCTCGCGCACTTCCGGACGGTGCCGGTCGCAACCGGGGTCGCCCAGGATTTTCGATGGAGCGCGGGCGAGGGGCTCGCGCCGATTCCTCCTTCTCATTCACCACAGGATCTGCCATGAAAGTGACCATTTTCGGCTCCGGATACGTCGGTCTCGTGACCGCGGCCTGTCTCGCCGACGCCGGCAACGACGTGCTCTGCGTCGACGTCGACGCGCGCAAGATCGAGCGACTGCAACGCGGGGACATTCCGATCCACGAGCCCGGGCTGGACGCGGTCGTCGAGCGCAACGTCGCGGCCGGGCGCCTCGGGTTCACGCTGGACGCCGCCGCCGGCGTCGCGCATGGACTGTTCCAGCTGATCGCGGTCGGGACGCCGCCCGACGAGGACGGCTCGGCGGACCTGCGGCACGTGCTCGCGGTTGCGCGCACGATCGGCGAACACATGCGCGAGTACAAGGTGGTGATCACGAAGTCGACGGTGCCGGTCGGCACCGCGGACAAGGTCCGCGCGGCGCTGCGGACCGGGCTGCGCAAGCGCGGCGTCGAGGTCGAGCACGACACGGTCGCGAACCCGGAGTTTCTCAAGGAAGGCGACGCGATCGCCGACTTCATGAAGCCGGATCGAATCGTGGTCGGCACCGACAGCGACCGCGCGGCGCGCCTGATGCGCCAGCTCTACGAGCCGTTCACCCGCAACCACGATCGAATGCAGGTGATGGATGTCCGCTCGGCCGAGCTCACGAAGTACGCGGCGAACGCGATGCTCGCGACCAAGATCAGCTTCATGAACGAACTCGCGAACCTGGCCGAGCGGGTCGGTGCGGACATCGAGCACGTGCGCCATGGCATCGGTTCCGATCCGCGAATCGGCTACTCGTTCATCTATCCGGGTGCCGGGTACGGCGGCTCGTGCTTCCCGAAGGACGTCAAGGCGCTGATCCGGTCGGCCGGGGAAGCCGGGTATGCGATGGCGATCCTCGACGCGGTCGAGGCGGTGAATCAACGCCAGAAGCAGCGGCTCTTCGAGAAGATCGCCGCGCACTTCGGCGACCTCGCAGGCAGGACGATCGCGCTGTGGGGGCTCGCGTTCAAGCCCAACACCGACGACATGCGCGAGGCCGCGAGCCGTGACCTGCTCGAGGCGCTATGGGGAGCGGGCGCGCGCGTCAAGGCCTATGATCCGGTCGCGACGGCCGAAGCGCGCCGCCTCTACGGAGAGCGCGCGGACTTCACGCTGTGCGCGAGCGCCGCGCAGGCGCTCACCGGCGCCGATGCGCTCGCGATCGTGACCGAATGGCAGGAGTTTCGCAGCCCGGATTTTCGCGCGATCAAGGATCGGCTGCTCGCGCCGGTGATTTTCGACGGCCGCAATCTCTACGATCCGGCGCAGATGGCGGCGCTCGGCTTCCATTACGAAGCAATCGGACGTTCGGCGGTGCCGGCGACGGCGCCGAAGACGGAGTGGCGCGAATCGACGGCCGCCTGAACCGCAACCTCATCGCCAAGCGCAGGGCTGTCACTCGTCGTAGCAAGCATCGAATCCAACAACGAACCGGGAGCACGGTCGACCCATGAAGCCGAAACCGCCGAAGAACACGAGGAGGTCAGGACGCGTGATCATCGACGAACGGGGCAACTCGATCTGGGAATGGCAGACGGACACCGGATCGTTCAAGCGGGACATCAGCGCCCAGGAGCTGGAGCGCCTGCGCAACGCGGGATTGTCCGTGGCGGCGATACCGGAGACGTCGCCGGGGTTCGATCCGTACGATCACGGTTGCATTGCTCCTGCGCCACCCGCCGAGATCGCGACGAATCCCCCGCGCAAGCGGGACCTTCGCAAGCTGAGCGAAGAAATCAAACAAGGAAAGATCGTGCCAAAGTATCGAAGATGATCGTCCGGGATCACGCACGGGCGTCGCGCACGGCGCTCGGCGTCGATGCCTACGCCGGCGCCGGCCGGTGCAGCGTCTCGGGCAGCAGGAACAGCGTGACGAAGAAACCGAGCGCCGCGACGCCCACCGGATACCACAGGCCCGCGTAGATGTTGCCGGTCGCCGCCACGATCGCGAACGCGGTCGCTGGCAGGAAGCCGCCGAACCAACCGACGCCGATGTGGTACGGCACGGACAGCGCGGTGTAGCGGATCCGCACCGGAAAGAGCTCGACCAGCAACGCCGCCTGCGGGCCATACAGCGCGGTCGCCGCGACCAGGAACAGCATCAACGCGGAAAGCGTCGCGCCGAGATCGATCCGCTCGCGGGCCGCGACCGGCGGATAGCCGGCGGCCACGAGCGCCGCCGCCAGTCGCCGCTCGAACCGCGCCTTGCGGCTCGCGAGTGTCGGAGCGGATGCGGACCCGATCACGAGGCTCGCGGCCCGCTCGCCGCCGATCAGGATCGTCGCCGGCGCACCGGGCGGCGCCGCGCGGTTGGTGTAAGAGATCCCCCGATCCGCGAGCGCCGACTTCGCGAGATCGCAGCCGGTGACCGACCGGGCGGTGCCGATCAGGTCGAACTGCAGCGAGCACCGCGCCGGCGGCGCGACGACGACGACCGGGGCCCGCTCGCTTGCGCGCACGAGGTCCGGGTTCGCCGCGCCCGCCATCCATCGGAAACCCGGGATGAAGCCGACCGCGGCCAGCCCGAGGCCGAACAGCATCACGGGTTTGCGCCCGATCCGATCCGAGAGCCAGCCGAATGCGAGGTACAGCGGCGCAGAGGCGAGCGTCGCGACGAGCAGCAGCCCGTTCACGGTCGCCGCGGGCACCGCGAGCACTCTCTCGAGGAAGAACTGCGTATAGAACTGCGCCGTGTACCAGACGACACCCTGGCCGGCGAGGATCCCGAACAGCACGACGAGCACGCGGCGCAGGTTCGGTCCCTGCAGAAACGCCTCGGCGAGCGGTGCACGGCTCAACGCGCCGGCAGCCTCGATGCGGCGGAACGCCGGCGACTCTTCGAGTTTCAACCGGATCCACAGCGACACCGCGAGCAGCACGAGCGAGACCGCGAACGGTATGCGCCAGCCCCAGACGTCGAACGCGTGCTCGCCGAGCATGCGGCGCACGACGAGGATCACCACCAGCGCGAGCGCCAGCCCGAAGCCGGCCGAGCTCTGGATCCAACTGGTCGCCAGACCGCGGCGACGGGCGACCGTGTGCTCGGCGACGTAGATCGCCGCGCCGCCGTACTCGCCGCCGATCGCGAAGCCTTGCAGCATCCGCAAGGCGACCAGCGCGAACGGCGCGGCCGCACCGATCGCGGCCTGCCCCGGCAGCACCGCAACCAGGAAGGTCGCGAGACCCATCACGCTGATCGTCACGATGAACGTGCGCTTGCGGCCGGTGCGATCGCCGAACCAGCCGAACACGATCGCTCCGATCGGTCGCACCGCGAACCCCGCGGCGAAGGTGAGCAACGCGAGCAGGTAACCCTGTGACCCGCCGACGCCGGCGAAGAAATGCCGGCCGATGATCGCTGCGAGCGATCCGAACACGAAGAAGTCATACCACTCGAACACCGTGCCGGCCGACGAGGCCGCGACGACCATCGCGAGGCGATTCGTGCGCGGCGCCGTCGCGGCGGCTTCGGTGCGGGCCGCGGTCACGGCCTTCAATGCCGGGTGAACCGCTCGGTCGGGCGGTCGGGCGGCGGGGGCAGGGTTCGCAAATAGGTGACCAGCACCCACACCCCTTGCGCGCCGAGCACCCCGCCGAAGGCCGGCATGCCGCGCGGCCGACCAAAATAGATCGACCGAAACACCGCCGCGTCGGTGGCGCCGTAGCGCCAGCGGCCGTCGCCGAGGTTCGGCCCGACCGCGCCGGCGCCCGCATCGGCGTGGCAGTCGGAACAGTGCATCGACACGAACAGCGTCGCGCCGGCGCGTGCGACCGCGGGTTCGCCGCGGTAGGGGTTGCGCACCACGGGGCCGGGCGGCGGCCGGCCACCGGCGGCGATATGCGCGGGGTTCGCGACGCCCGGCGCCGCGATCACCGGAGCGCGCAGCGGCGTCGCGCCCTGACTGCCGGCGACCGCGAGCACCAGCAGCAGCGCCGGTGCCGCCCATCGCGCGGCACTCGATCTGCGGGATTGCGTGCGTTGCGCCGGCATCGGCTCAGAGCCCGAAGATCCAGACCATGCCGCCCTGGCTGGTGCGGCTCGCCAGATTCTTCACCAAGGGATTCGGTGCTCGCAGGTCCGTCGGATCGGCCGACGACGTATCGCCGGCGAGCAGCGCCCAGTCGCCGCCGATACCGGCGTAGATCGCGACGTAGTGCCGCCCGTCCGGGCCGCGGAAGGCCATCGGCGCGCCGACGCCCCCGGAACCGACCTTGAAGCGGTACAGGAGCTTGCCGTTTCGCGCATCGACCGCCTTGAACCAACCGTCGAGCGTCCCGTAGAAGGCGACGTTCCCCGCGGTCACGAGCGCGCCGCTCCAGCTCGGATAAGGTTCCTCGTCCTTCCAGACGACGCGCCCGGTCGTCGCGTCCCAGGCGATGAACGCGCCGAGATACCCGCCCGGCCCGGCGGTGTAGGGGCTCGACACCCCGATGTAGGGCGTGCCCTTGATGTACGTGACCCGATGGACGGCGTAGTCCATGCAGAAGTTGTTGGTCGACGTGTAGAAGAGGTTCGTCCGTGGCGAGTAGGCCGGCGGTGACGCGGGGCTCACGCCCCCTTCGAGGCTCGGACAAATGCCCTTGACGTCGCCTTTCGAGTCCCCGGTCTGCATCGCCGGATCCACGACGGGACGGCCCGTCGCCAGGTCGACCGATTTCGCCCAGGTCACGTGCGTGAACGGCTTGGCGACCAGCACGCGTCCGGTCACGCGATCGAGGGTGTAGGCGAAGCCGTTCTTGTCGAAGTGCACCAGTGCAGGTACCCGCCGACCGCCGATCGTCAGGTTCGCGAGGATCATCGCTCCGGTCGCGTCGTAGTCCCAGCTGTCGTGCGGCGTGAACTGATAGGCCCAGACCAGTGCGCCGTTCTCGGGCCGGCGCGCGAGCACGCTGCTCGTCCAGCGATCGTCACCGGCGCGCTGCTCGGCGTCGTACGGGCCGGCATTGCCGGTGCCGTAATACAAGAGATCCGTGCCGGGGTCGTAGGAAATCCAACCCCACACCGGTGCGCCGCCATGCCTCCAGCTGCCATGCGCCCAGCTGCGCATGCCCAATTCGGTCCCGCTCACGTAGGGCGGGTGGAACTGTCCCGGCCGGATCAACATTCCGGCATCGGGCCCGAGGTTGTGGCCGGTCCACATCACGCGGCCGGTCGCGAGATCGAGACCCTTGATCCAGCCGTAGACCCCGAACTCCCCGCCGGACGCGCCGACGATCACGCGATCGCCGACCACGAGAGGCGCCATGGTCACGGTCTGGCCATCGGCGACGCTCGCGATCTTCGTCTCCCAGACGGGACGGCCGGTCGCCGCATCGACCGCGACCGTGTGCCCGTCGAGGAGGTTGTAGATGATCTTGCCGCCGGCATAGACCGCGCCGCGGTTCACCACGTCGCAGCACGCGGCGCCGATCGCCGCGCGCGACACGTTCGGTCGGAACTTCCATTTCAGCGGATACCCGGGGCGGCTCAGGTCGAACGCGTACAGTACGTTCGGCCAGGGAGTCACCACGTACATCGTGTCGCCGACCACGAGCGGCTGGCCTTCGTGTCCGCCGAGCACGCCGGTCGAGAAGCTCCACACCGGACGCAGCCGCGGCGCGTCCGCGACGTCGATCTGCGCGAGCGGGCTGTAGCGGGTCGCCGAGTCGTCGCCCGCCGGCATCGTCCATTCGCCGTCGGCGGGGGCGCCGACCGTCGCGGTGCCGGTCACGGCTCGAGCGTCCGCCTGCACGAGACCGGTCGCGCCGCCGATCGCGGCGATCGCGATGAAAGCCGCGACGCACGCACTCACCCCGGTTCGGTGGCGGAGGATGTGGCCCACGATGGTCCGGACCTTATCACGGTCGCGAGTGACCGACCAGCGCGCCGGTGGGCGTGCGCCGACCGGCGATTCACGGGACGTCGCGTGGTCCGTGGGCACGCTCGCGCCGGAGCGCTTCTAAAGTCCCGTGAGCAGGTTCGTCAACTCGGCGGGGTGGCTGAAGAACGGGCAATGATCGCTCTCGAGGCTCAGCCGACGCACGCACGGCGTCGCCGCCTGCATCCGCCGCTGTGCGCGCAAGCCGATCGTGCGGTCCCGGGTGCATTCGACGTAGATGCGCGGCACCCGACCGAATCTTGCCGCACTCACCCGCACCGGGGTTGCGAATGGCGCGAGCGGCTGGGCCACGAGCAAGGCCCGCGCGAGCGCGAAGTCTTCGTCGCTGCATTCGCCGTACAGCGCGTCGCGCAGCACCTCGGTGCGCAGCGACGCGGTGCGCCGGTCGGCGGCGATCACCATCGCGGCGCCGATCCGCGAGTCCTCGTCGAGCGCCGCTTCCTCGCGGACCGAGCGTCCGTCCTCGAGCAGGTACGCGGCGAGGTAGACCAGGGTGCGGATACGATCCGGAGCGCGCTCGGCGACCTCGGAGAGCACCGCACCGCCGAGGCTGTGGCCGACCAGGATCACCGGTTCCGGTCGCGCAGTGATCCGCGCGGCGATCTCGTCGGCCCAGAGCGCGAGCGACACGGTCTCCGGCGGCGTCCGGTCCCGGCCGAGGGATGCCAGATCCGGCGCTTCCACCCGGTGCCCGGCGCGCTCGAGCGCCGCCTGCACGCGATACCAGCACCAGCCTCCGTGCCAGGCGCCGTGGATCAATACGAACTCGGACACCGTCTCGTCCTCAAGCCGCGCGTGTGGCGAGGAGCGCGGCGAGCAGGGTGCCAAGCCACTCGATCAACGGGGCCGCGAACGCTGGCTCGAACGCCGGCCGGGTCTCGTCGCGCAGGTAAGCCGACTGCGCGATCTCCAGCTGCACCGCGTCGATGCCCATCGGCGGGCGGCCGTAGTGGCGGGTGATGTAGCCGCCCTTGAAGCGGCCGTCGATCACGTGGGTGAAGCGCCGCTGTCCTCGCAGCCGGGCTTCGATCGCTCGCCGCGTCCCTGCGGCGCAGCTGCGGCCATCGGCGGTGCCGACGTTCAGGTCCGGCAGACGACCGTCGAACAGCGCGGGTACCGCCGAGCGGATCGAGTGGGCATCCCAAAGCAGGCATCGTCCGTGGTGCGCGAGCGTCGTGCGCAACATCGTGTCGAGGCGTTCGTGGTAGGGCTGCCAGTAGCGCGCGATCCGCGAGCGGATCTGCGTCGCGGTCGGTTCGCCGCCGGGCGCGTAGAGCGGCTGGCCGTCGAAGGTCTCGATCGGACACACCGAGGTCTCGCGCATCCCGGGGTAGAGCGGCGCGCCGTCCGGCGGTCGATTCAAGTCGACCACGTAACGCGAGTGCGTCGCGACGATCATCGACGCGCCGAGCGACTCGCAGACCTCATAGAGCCGCGGGACGTACCAGTCCGTATCCGGCAATGCGCGCGCAGCCGGCGTCAGGCACGACGCGATCGACGGCGGCAGGTGGGTTCCGGCGTGTGGAACGCTGACGACGAGCGGCGCGGTCCCGTCCATCGCATCGAACAGCGGTTCCACCCCGTCGGGTTCCGCGCTCATCGGTCGACCGACGGCAGCAGGCCGCCGACGAGCTCGCGGAACCGGCCACCGAGGACCCAGTCCTGGGCGGCGCGCAGATCCGGCGAAAAGTAGCGATCCTCGGAGTAGAAGGGGATGCGCGCACGCAGTTCGGCGTGCACCGTCTCGAGCGGCGCCGAGGAACGCGCCGGTCGATGGAAATCGATCCCTTGCGCCGCCGCGAGCACCTCGACGCCGATCACCGCGGCGGCATTGTCGATCATCCGCGACAGGCGCCGCGCGCCGTGGGTTGCCATGCTGACGTGGTCTTCCTGGTTCGCCGACGTCGGAATCGAATCGACGCTGCACGGCGTCGCGATCGTCTTGTTCTCCGCGACCAAGGCCGCGGCGGTCACCTGCGCAATCATGAAGCCGCTGTTCACGCCACTGTGCTGGACGAGGAACGGCGGCAGCCCGCTCATCTTCGGATCGACGAGCACCGCGGTGCGCCGCTCCGAGAGGCTGCCGATCTCGGCGATCGCGAGCGCGAGCGTATCGGCCGCGAATGCGACCGGCTCGGCGTGGAAATTGCCGCCGGAGAGCGCCGCCTCGTCCTCACTGAACAACAGCGGATTGTCGGTGACCGCGTTCGCTTCGATCGCGAGCGTCTGCGCGGCATGCCGGATCAGGTCGAGGCAAGCCCCCATCACCTGCGGCTGGCAGCGGAACGAGTACGGATCCTGGACGCGCGAGCAGTCGACGTGGGATGCGCGGATCGCGCTGCCCGCGATCAAGCGGCGATACTCGGCGGCGACGTCGATCTGGCCGGGCTGGCCGCGCAGCGCGTGGATCCGCGGATCGAACGGAGCGTCGCTCCCCTTGAGCGCATCGACCGACATCGCGCCGGCGACGAGCGCGGCGGCGAACACTCCTTCGCAGCCGAACAGCGCGTGCAACGCGAGCGCGGTGGACACCTGGGTGCCGTTGATCAGCGCGAGCCCTTCCTTCGCGCGCAACCGCAGCGGCTCGAGACCTGCGTGGCGCAGGCCTTGCGCCGCGGGGACGGACCGACCGGCGACCCGGGCTTCGCCGATGCCGAGCAGCACGGCGCTCAAATGGGCGAGCGGCGCGAGATCGCCCGACGCGCCGACCGACCCCTGCGCCGGCACCCGCGGCAGCACGTCGTGCCGCAGCAGCGCGATCAGCGCATCCACCAGAGGGCGGCTGACGCCCGAGTGTCCCCGGGCGAGCGCATTGACCTTCAGCGCGAGCGCGAGCCGCACGACCTCGTCGGGCAGATCATCGCCGATCCCGGCCGCGTGCGAGAGCAACAGGTTTCGCTGGAGGAGTTCGAGCTGGTCGTCCGGGATCCGCGTCTGTGCGAGCAAGCCGAATCCGGTGTTGATCCCGTACACCGCGTTGCCGCGCGCGACCACGCGGTCGACGAGGGCCGCCGACGCGTCGATCCTTTCGCGGTCCTCGCCGTGCAGGCGCAGATCGACGGGGCCTCGATGGATCCTGCGCAGATCGGCGAGGCGCAGCGTTCCCGCGCGCAGGTCGATCGACGGTACCGAGCCGGTCATCGCGACCGGCCGATCATCGGCAGGTTGAGTCCCTGCTCGCGGGCGCACTCGATCGCGGTCTCGTAGCCCGCGTCCGCGTGGCGCATCACGCCGGTTGCCGGATCGTTCCACAGCACGCGCGCGATCCGACGCGCCGCCGCCGGGGTGCCGTCGCATACGATCACGACGCCTGCGTGCTGCGAATACCCCATGCCGACCCCGCCGCCGTGATGGATCGACACCCAAGTCGCGCCGCTCGCGGTGTTCAGCAGCGCGTTCAGCAACGGCCAGTCCGAGACGGCGTCGGATCCATCGCGCATCGCCTCGGTCTCGCGGTTCGGGCTCGCGACCGAGCCGGAGTCCAGATGGTCGCGGCCGATCACCACCGGCGCCTTCAGTTCGCCGCGCGCCACCATTTCATTGAACGCGAGGCCGAGCCGGTGTCGTTGGCCGAGCCCGACCCAGCAGATCCTCGCCGGCAGGCCCTGGAATTGGATCCGTGTGCGCGCCATGTCGAGCCAATGGTGCAGGTGCGGATCATCCGGTATCAGTTCCTTCACCTTCGCGTCGGTTCGATAGATGTCCTCCGGATCGCCGGACAACGCCGCCCAGCGGAACGGGCCGACACCGCGGCAGAACAGCGGGCGGATGTATTCCGGGACGAAGCCCGGAATGTCGAATGCGCGTTCCACGCCTTCGTCATGCGCTACCTGGCGCAGATTGTTGCCGTAATCGAACACCGGGAGGCCCATTGCGCGATAGCGCAGCAGGTAATCGACGTGCTTCGCCATCGAGCGCTTGGCGGCCGCGGCCGTGCCGGCGGGATCCTCGACGCGGCGGCGGTCCCATTCCGCGACGCTCCAGCCCTGCGGCAGATAGCCGTTCACCGGATCGTGCGCGGAGGTTTGATCGGTGAGCGCATCCGGACGGATCCCGCGCTCGAGGAGCGTCGCGAGCACGTCGACGACGTTGCCGAGCAGCGCGACCGACACCGGTTGGCCGGTCCGGCGGGATTCCTCGAGCCGTGCGAGCGCCTCATCGAGCGAACGCGCCTCGACGTCGACGTAACCAGTCTCGAGGCGCTTCGCGATGCGCTCCGGACGGCACTCGACCGCGAGCAGGCTCGCACCCGCCATCGTCGCGGCGAGCGGCTGCGCGCCGCCCATGCCGCCCAATCCCGCGGTCAGGATCCATTTACCCGACAGGTTGCCGGCGAAGTGCCGGCGACCCATCTCGACGAAGGTCTCGTAGGTCCCCTGGACGATGCCCTGGCTGCCGATGTAGATCCACGACCCCGCGGTCATCTGCCCGAACATCATCAGACCGCGCCGGTCGAGTTCGTTGAAGTGCTCCC
>JAKBCG010000042.1 GCA_021808035.1 Pseudomonadota bacterium | reverse complement strand
GAACATCGAGCGCAGCGGCGCGGTCGCGCAGGGCCTGTACGCGATCAACTGCTACATGGGAATGCAGTGGGGCGAGAACCAGCCCGAGGATCACGTGCGCTACGCGCGCAACGACCTGATGGGCCTCGTCCGGGAGGACCTCGGCTACGACATCGCCCGCCACGTCGACGCGACCGTGCACAAGTTCGAGGAATGGGGCCTGCCGATGATGCGCGACCCCAAGACCGGCCGCTATCAGCGCGAAGGCAAGTGGCAGATCATGATCCACGGCGAGAGCTACAAGCCGATCGTCGCGGAGGCGGCGCGCAAGGCGGCGAGCGAGATCCACAACCGGATCATGGTGACCCACCTGCTGATGGACTCGAAGCGTCCGAACCGGGTCGCGGGCGCCGTGGGGTTCAACGTCCGCACCGGCGACTTCTACGTGTTCCGCGCGAAGGCGGTGATCGTCGCCGCGGGCGGCGCGTCGCACATCTTCAAGCCCCGCGCGGTCGGTGAAGGCATGGGTCGGACCTGGTACGCCCCGTGGAGCAGCGCCTCGGCCTACGCGTTGCCGATCCTCGCGGGCGCGAAGATGACGCAGATGGAGAACCGGATCGTGCTGACCCGGTTCAAGGACGGCTATGGTCCCGTCGGCGCGTACTTCCTGCACCTCAAGACCTACACGCAGAACGCGTACGGCCAGGACTACGAGGCGTTCTGGCGCGACTCGATCGAGAAGATGGTCGGCGACTACGTGAACCACCATCCGGTGCCGACCTGCCTGCGCAACCACGCGCTGCTCGAGGAGGTCAAGGCCGGCCGCGGCCCGATCCGCATGGTCACGAAGGAGGCGTTCAAGGATCCGCACAAGGAGACCGTCGGCTGGGAGAACTTCCTCGGCATGACGATCGGCCAGGCGATCGTCTGGGCCTCGCAGAACATCGACCCGAAGGAGACCAATCCGGAGCTCACCACGTCGGAGCCGTACGTGATGGGATCGCACGCGACCTGCTCGGGCGCGTGGGCGAGCGGACCGGAGGATTACGCGCCGTCCGAGTACCAGTGGGGCTACAACCGGATGATGACCGTCGAGGGGTTGTTCGGCGCGGGCGACGCCATCGGCGGCACGGCCCACAAGTTCTCCTCCGGCTCGTTCGCCGAAGGCCGGATCGCCGCGAAGGCCGCGGTCAAGTACGTGAACGAAATGGGCCAGGACCGGCCTGCGGTCAGCGAGTCCGAGTACGAATCGCTCCGTCAGGCGATCTACCAGCCGCTCGAGACCTACCGGGTCGGTCGCAACGAGATCGTCGCGGGCACGGTGTCGCCGAGCTTCATCCTGCCGCTGCACGGTCTGCAGCGCCTCGAGAAGATCATGGACGAGTACGTCGGCGGTATCAGCGCCCACTACACGACCAACGAGCCGATGCTCACCCGCGGCCTCGAGCTGCTCACGATGCTGAAGGAGGACATGGCCTGCATCGGCGCCCCCGACCTGCATCAGCTGCAGCGCGCCTGGGAGCTGCACCACCGGGTGCTCGCCTCGGAATGCGTGGCGCAGCACACCCTGTTCCGGCAGGAGACGCGCTGGCCGGGGTATTACTACCGGGGAGACTTCCCGAAGCTCGACGACAACGACTGGCACTGCTTCACGCTGTCCCAGTACGACCGCGACAGCGGCCGCTGGAAGATGGAGAAGGCGCCGGTCTATCACATCATCGACTGATCGCGCGGCACCGCACCGGGACCCGGGATGTCACAACTGGTACCACCGCACGGCTCGACCTCGGTCAAGCCGCTGCTGCTGCCCGAGACGGAGCGCGGCGAGGAGCTCGAGCGGGCGGCGCGCCTGCGCAAGGTGCCGCTGGATTCGCGAGCGGTGTCGGACGTGCTGATGTTCGCGATGGGCGCATACACGCCCCTCGACGGATTTCTGGGACACGACGACTGGCGCGGCGCCTGCATCGAGATGCGATTGGCCGACGGCTTGTTCTGGCCGATTCCGATCACCTTGCCGGTGACCGAGGACCTCGCCGACCAGGTCCATGTCGGGGAGGAAGTCGCCCTGACCGAAACGGACGGCGGCGCGATCCTCGCGATCATGGAGGTGCGCGAGAAATACCGGATCGACAAGGCGATCGAGGCCCTGCACGTCTATCGGACCACGGATCCGAAGCATCCCGGCGTCGCGAAGGTCCTGAACCAGGGCAGCGTGAACCTCGCCGGCCGGGTGCTGGTGCTGAACGAGGGCGGGTACCCGTCGCGCTATCCCGACCTGTACCTCCGTCCGGCCGAATCTCGGGCGCTGTTCCTCGAGAAGGGCTGGACGCGGGTCGCGGCGTTCCAGACGCGCAACCCCATGCACCGCAGCCACGAGTACCTGGTGAAGATCGCGCTGGAGGTGCTCGACGGGGTGTTCATCCATCAGGTGCTCGGCAAGCTCAAGCCCGGCGACATCCCCGCGGAGGTTCGCACCCGCGCGGTCCAGGCGATGGTCGACAACTACTTCCGGGCGGGCACGGTGATCCAGGCGGGCTACCCGATCGAGATGCGCTACGCGGGTCCGCGCGAGGCGCTGCTGCACGCGCTGATCCGCCAGAACTTCGGCTGTTCGCACCTGATCGTCGGCCGCGACCACGCCGGTGTCGGCGACTACTACGGTCCGTTCGACGCCCATCGGATCTTCGATCAGCTGTGGGACGGCGCGCTCGCAACCCAGGCGCTCAAGATCGACGTCACGTTCTACTGCCGGCGGTGCGGCGGCATGGCGACCGCGCGCACCTGCCCGCACGATCCGAGCGCGCACATCTCGATCTCCGGCACCAAGCAACGCGAGATGCTCTCCACCGGCGCCGAGATCCCGCCCGAGTTCAGCCGGCCGGAGGTCGTGGCGATCCTGAGGGAGTATTACCGCAGCCTGCAGCCGGCGTAGCGCGGGCTCCCGCCCGATGATCGTCGCGCAGATCTCCGACACCCATGTCGTCCACGGCGTGCCCGACGCCGACCGGCGCGTTGCGGATCTCGAGCGCACGATCGCGGACATCGACGCACTCGATCCGCCGCCGGACGTGATCATCCACACCGGCGACATCACGCACGGCGGACGGCCCGAGGACTACGCGCGGGTCGCGGCGCTGTTCAGGACCGCCCGCACCCCGGTGTACGTCGTGCCCGGGAACCGCGATCACCGCGAGCACCTGCGCGCCGCGTTCGCCGGCGGTCCCTGTCGCGCGACCGGCGCGCCGTTCCTCGATTATGCGATCGAGGATTTCCCGGTGCGACTGATCGCGGTGGATACCGTGACCACGGCGAGCAACAAGGGCGACTTCGGCGCCGAACGGGTGGATCGGCTGCTCGCACTGATCGACGCGGATCGTGCGAAGCCGATCGCCGCGTTCATGCACCATCCGCCGTTCGTGGTCACGGTCGGCCCGGACCCGTTGAATTTCACGAGCCCCGAGGCGATGCACCGGCTGCAGCACGCCTTGCAGCACTCGGGGCGCGTGATCGGGGTCTTCTGCGGGCACGTGCACCGCTCGACCGGCGGCTGGATCGGCGCGATCAGGGCGATGGTCGTGCCCAGCACCGCGACGACGCTGCGCAAAGGGGATTATCCTTCCGCCCTGCGCGACCGGCCGATCTACCACCTGCACCGCTACGACCCCGCATTCGGCTTCAGCACCGAAGCGCGGATCGTGGCGACGACCGCGGAGGATCGCTCGGCCGCCTAGGATCGCGCGGCCGCGGGCGGTGCGCGCTCAGGCCCGTCCGGACCCGCCGGGCTCGATCGGTGCCGGGATCCTGCCGAGCACGGGCTCGAGCGCTAGACCGAGCGCGAGCAGCGCCCGGTCGGCGCCGGCCGGCGCGTCGAATTCCAACGCGATCGGCAGTCCGCCGCGGGACAGTCCGATCGGCATCACCAGCCCCGGGACCCCGGCGGTGCTGCCCGGCGCGATGTTGCGCGCGATCGCATTGGCGAAGGGCACCGCCCGGCCGCCGATCTCGACCGTGACGTCCTCGCCGATCCGCGGCGCGGGTACCCGCGTCGCCGGAAACACGATCGCCGCGACCCCGGTGCGCTCGAAATAGGCCCGATAGGCGGCCCGCAGTTGCGGCAGGTAGCGATCGCGCGCCTCGGCGTACACCGCATCCGTGACGAAGTGCGGGCTGCCGGGCAGCACTTCGTCCTGGAACACCGCCCGGATGTCCGGACTCGCCTCGCGGACGAGTTCCTCGAAGCTCAGCGTCGGATCGTAGCGGCGCAGGTACTTCGCGAGTTCGAGGCGCACGTCGTGGTCCTGCACCTGGACCGTCGTGTGCGCGATCAGGAATGCAAGATCCGGCATCTCGGTCGCGACGATCTGCACCCCCGCGGCGCTAAGGCGGGCGAGCGCGTCCTCGGTCACGCGCTCGACGTCCGGGTCGAGCCCCGTGAACCAGTAGTCGCGCACGACCCCGAGCCGCAAGCGCCGCAGGTCGACGCCCGGCAGCGGGCGTCGATCACCCGAGATCACCGCGTCGAACAACGCGAGGTCCGCGATGCTGCGCGCGTGCGGCCCCACCTGGTCGAACAGCGGCGTGATCGGGATGCAGCCTTCGGTCGGGTAACGGCCCGTGGTCGGCCTCAGGCCGACGATGCCGCACAGCGCCGCCGGCACGCGAATCGAGCCTTCCGTGTCCTCCGCGACGCCGAGGGGGGCGATCCGCGCGGCGATCGACGCCGCGGTCCCGCCGCTGCTGCCGCCGGGAATCCGGGTCGTGTCGTAGGGGTTGTGAACGGCGCCGAAGGCGAGGTTGTCGCTCGTCCAGCCGTACGACAGTTCGTGCAGGTTCGTCTTGCCGAGCACGATCGCGCCCGCGGCACGCAACGCCGCAACCAACGGCGCATCCACACCCGGCCGGAAATGCCGCAATGCCGGGGTACCACCGGTGGTCCGGTACTCGGCCGTGTTCACGCTGTCCTTGACCGGAATCGGCAATCCGAACAGCGGACCCGGCGCGACGCCCGCGCGGCGCTCGCGATCGCGCGCGCGCGCATCCGCGAGCACGCGCTCCGGCTCGAGCGTGATGAACGCGTTCAGGTCGCGCCAGACCCCGCACCGCTCGAGCAGCGCCCGTGCGTAGCGTTCGACCGAGACTTCGCCGTTGCGCAAGGCCGCGACGGCCTCGACCGCAGTCCATTCGTGCATCGCCACCCGCCTCCCCGCTCGGCGCCGGTGCCGGCGCGTCGCCGCGACCGTGGTCGCGGCCACCGCGCCGACGAGGAACTCGCGACGGCCGATCGTCCCGCGGCTCGCGGTCGCCGCCGCACGACGATATCGGGCGGGAGCATACGGTTGCGGATCGAGGCCGGGCGTCGTGCCCGACATCAGGTCCGCGAGCAATTGTCCCGACCCCGCCGCCATCGTCCACCCGAGCGGACCGTGCCCGGTGTTCAACCACAGATTCCCGATCCCGGTGACGCCGACGATCGGCACGCCATCGGGCGTCATCGGCCGCAGCCCGCACCAGGGCCGAGCCTCGCCCGGGTCGAGCGCCGCCCGCGGCAACACCTGCGCAACCAACGCCGCGAGATTGCGCACCCGAACCTCGGGCAGGCTGAGGTCGTACCCCGCGAACTCGGCCGTTCCCGCGACCCGCAGAACGTTCTGCAGGGGAACGACGACGGCGTTCAGGTCGTCGTCCGAGATCGGGATCCGCAGCGGTGGATCGCACGGCGGTCGATCGAACGTGAGCGAGTAACCCTTGACCGGCTGCACCGGCACCCGGACGCCGAGCGGCCGCAGCAGCAACGGGGTATGGCTCCCACCGGCGACGACGTAGTGATCGGCCGTGAACTGCGTCGTGTCGCTTTGCACCGCGCTCACGCGCCCGCCGTGGGCGCGGATCTCGCGCACCTCGGTGCCGAAATGGAACTCGACGCCGAGATCGCGGGCCTGCTCGGCGAGCGCGACGCAAAACGCCTGGGCGTTGCCGACCGCATCGAGCGGGTAGTGAATCCCGCCGATCAGCTGCGCGCCGATCGGCGCGAGCGCGGGCTCGAGCGCAATGGTGTCCGGTCCGCTCAACGGCCGGTACTCGAGCCCCGCGGCGCGAAATCGCTCGGTCCAGGCGATCGCCGCATCCAGCGACGCGGGATCGCGAAACACCCGCAGCGTGCCGGTCGCCGCCGCTCCATACTCGATCCCGGTCTGCGCGCGCAGCGCTTCCAGCGTCGCGCGCGAGTACAACGCCAGACGCAGATTTCTGCGCGTGTTCTCCTCGTAGCGGCGGGGGTCCGAATGCCGCAGGAACTCGATGCCCCAGCGCGCGAGTCGCGGCATCGCCTTCAGCCGCAGCTGCAGCGCGGCGTCGCGTCGGCCGAGCGACCGCAGGAGCACCCGCGCGCAGCCCGGCGCGTTCCACGGTTCGGGCAGACTCGGGCTCAGCAACGCGCCGTTCGCGTAGCTCGTCTCCAGGCCCGGCGCATGCCGGCGCTCGAGGACGGTGACCCGCCAGCCGCGTCGTCCGAGGAAATACGCGGTGCTGATCCCGAGCAATCCGCCGCCGATCACCAGCGCCTTCACGCGTCGCGGCCCCGCCCGGGCGCCGCCGGGAGGATCCGGCGGAACGTGAGATTGATCCTCGGCCCGCAGGGCCGCGCCTGTTTCGGCAGCCCGTGGCGCCAGTGTCGCTGTGTCTCCCCGCGCATCACCAGCAGACTACCGGACCCGAGTCGCAGGCGCCAAGCGGGAGGCCCCGGCGCGGTCCGCGACCGGAACACGAACCGGCGCGGCTCCCCGAGGCTCACCGACGCGATCACCGGCCGCTCGCCGAGCTCGGGCTCGTCGTCGCTGTGGTACCCCATCCCGTCGCGGTGATCCCGGTAGTAGTTCGCGAGCACCCCGTTGAAGCGCAGGCCGAGCCGGTGTTCGACGCGCGCGCGGATCTCGCTCAACGCAGCGGTCCACGACAGCGGCTCGTGGCGGACGCCCGAATACCGATACGCGGCCCCCGGGTCGCCGTACCAGGCGAGCAACCGCGGCTGCTCGTGGCGCCGTCCCCACAGCACGATCGACTCCCGGTGCCACTCGAGCTCCGCCACGAGCCGCTCGAGCAGCAGGTCCGGCGGCGCCCCGAGCGCGAACGTCGGCTCGTAATCCACTTCGGCGTTCGCGAGCGGCACGCGCTGCATCGTCCCACCCATCGTTTAAGGGGAATTCCGGAGTCCGCGGACCGCGCCGTGGATTACACTCTCGTCGTTCGCGGAACGAATCCCAGACCAGAACCGGAGAACCGAACGATGAGCTCCACCCTGTCGCGCCGCGAGGCGCTCAAGCATATCGCGATCGCCGCGGGCGCGCTCGCGGTGGTCCGCACCACGACCGCGGCGCCGGCCTTGCCGCACGTGAACCCGAAGGACCCGATGGCGGCCGGGGTCGCGTACCACGAGAACGCCGCGACGATCCAGGCGTCGCAGTTTCCGCAATACAAACCCGGCGACAAGTGCGCGAACTGCGCGCAGATCGGCGGTGCCGCCGGGCAGACCTGGCGGCCATGCAACATCTTCGCGGGCCAGTTGGTGAACGCGAACGGTTGGTGCACGGCCTACTCGCGCAAGACCTGAGCGGCGGCGCGCCGCCCGCGCCCGGGGAGGGGTCCGGCATGACCGTCGATCGCATGCTCGACCAGGCGACCGCACGGCACCGCGCCGGCGACCTCGCGCAAGCGCGCCGCCTCTACGAGGGCGCGCTCGGGGTGGCCGCGGACGATCCAGGGGCGCTGTTCGGCCTCGGCTTGCTCGATCTGCAGCAGGGGCACCTCGACGCCGCCCGGGCGCGCATCGAACGCGCGATCGCCGGCGACCCCGCGCAAGCACGTTACCGGATCGGACTCGGTCGCACGCTCGCGGCGCTCGGTGAGCATCGGGCTGCCGCCGCGGCCTACGCCGCGGCGCTCGCGCGGTGTCCGCTCGATCCCGACGCGCGTTTCGGGCACGCGATCGCGCTGCAGGCGGAGGGCGATGCGCGCGCCGCGATCGCGGCGTACCGCGCGGTGCTCGAGGTCGCGCCGGACCACGCGGATGCGCTCAACAACCTGGGCGTGCTGCTGTGCGAAGCCCGCGAATTCCGGGATGCCGAGCACTCGCTGCGCCGCGCGCTCGCGGCCGCACCGACGCACGCACCGGCAGCGTTCAATCTCGCCCGGGCGCTGCAAGGTCAATCGCGCCGCGAGGAGGCGATCGCGCAATACCGGCACACCCTCGCGTTGCGTTCCGATCACGCCGAAGCGCTGTGCAACCTCGGCAACCTGTACCGCGACACCGGCGCGCCCGATGCCGCGTTCGACGCTTACACCCAGGCCTTGCGCGCGGACCCCGAATCGGTGCTCGCCTGGAACAACCTCGGCTGCCTGCTCCGCTCGGCCGGGCGCCTTCAGGATGCGGAGCGCTGTCTGCGGCACGCGATCGAACTCGCGCCACGCCACGCGGCGGCTCACGACAACCTCGGCAGCGTGCTGAAGGACGCGGGCGGGACCGACGAAGCGGTCGAGGCGTTCCGCCGCGCGGTCGAACTCGACCCCTCTTCACCCGGAATCCACGGCAACCTGCTGTACGCGCTGTCATTCACGTCGGCGCGACCCGAACCGATCCTCGAGGAAGCGCGACGCTGGGGTCGCAAGTTCGGCCCGACGCCGCCTGCCCAGGCAACGGTCACGCCCGCCGTCCCGCCGCCCGACCGGCCGCTGCGGATCGGATATGTTTCGCCGGATTTCCGCGAGCACTGCCAGGCGCTCTACACCCTGCCGTTGTTCTCGAATCACGACCGCGACGCGGTCCGGGTGGTCTGCTACAGCGACGTCGTCCGACCGGACGACACCACGCGGCGCATCGCCGCGCTCGCCGACGAGTGGCGTGACACGCACGGCCTCGACGACGCGGCGCTCACCAGCCTCGTTCGGGCGGACGCGATCGACGTGCTCGTCGACCTGACGATGCACATGGCCGCCGGGCGGCCGGGACTGTTCAACCGGCGGCCCGCCCCGGTCCAGCTATGCTGGCTGGCCTACCCCGGCACGACCGGCAATCCCGCGATCGACTATCGCGTGTCGGATCCGTGGCTCGATCCGCCGGGAAGCGACGAGCACTACGTCGAGCGCACGATCCGCCTGCCCGACGCGTTCTGGTGCTACGACCCCCTCGCGACCGGACCCGACGTCGGACCGTTGCCGGCGCTCGGCAACGGCTTCGTGACCTTCGGCTGCCTGAACAACCCGTGCAAGGTGACCGACGCGACACTCGACGCCTGGTCCGGCGTGCTGCGCGCGCTGCCGACCTCGCGGCTCTTGTTGTTGATGCCCGCCGGGCCGCGCCGGGCGCAGCGCGCCGCATTCCTCGCCGCTCGCGGGGTCGACCCCGGCCGCATCGAGTTCCTCGACTACCGCCCGCGGGCCGAGTACCTGCGCGCCTATCGCGCGATCGACATCGGTCTCGACACCTTCCCATATAACGGCCACACGACGACGCTCGACGCGCTGTGGATGGGAGTTCCGGTGGTCACGCGGATCGGCGCAACCTGCGTCGGCCGCGGCGGCTTGAGTCAGCTCCGCCAGCTCGGCCTCGCGCAACTCGCGGCCGAGGACGACGCGGCGTTCGTTGCGACGACCCTCGCGCTCGCCGCCGACTGGTCAGCGCTCGCGGCCTTGCGCGCCGAACTGCGCACGCGGCTCGACCGCTCGCCGTTGCGGGATGCCCGCCGGTTCGCGCGCCATCTCGAGCGTGTCTACCTCGAGGCCTGGGCCGGGCGCGCGACCGCGACGGCGTAACGGTAGACGTTCACGTCACCGCGATAGGCGGTGATCGCCATCGCAGCCCCCGCGATCAACACCGCGATCACCAGGCCCCGGCTCGGGCGTGCGTCATGCGCCTGCCCCGCGCCGCGCCAGACCGCGAGCAGCATCGTGGCCGTCGAGGTCAACATCGCCCATTTCACGTGGACGAAGATCGCCGCGTGCGCGGCCGCGCCGACCTTCAGATCGACCAGCGCGGCGATCCCGGTGCCGATCGCGGCGAGCGCCGCAACCGCGGCGGCGAGCAGATTCCAGGTCCCGACCGTCGCGAGCGAGCGCGCGAGCCGTTCGTCGCGCACCCAGCGCGCGGCGGCGAGCGCGACCGCCGCGCTGATCGCGAGCGCGACGGGAAAGTGCACGAGCAGCGGGTGCCATCCAGGGATCATTGCCGCAGCCGCGCCCGCCACCAGTCGATCGTGTCGTCGATCGCCGCCTCGAGACCGAAGGACGGCACCCAGCCGACCTCGCGGCGCAGCCGGGTCACGTCGGCGACCAGCACCGGCGGCTCGTCCGCGGGTGCCGGGATCGCGCCGCGACGGATGCGCCCGGATCGGTCGATCCGCGCCGCGATCGCGTCGATCAGTCCGGCGATCGTGATGCTGCGGTCCGAACCGACGTTCACCGCCCCCTCGACCCGGCTCGCGAGCAATGCCGCGAACGCATCGCCGACATCCGCGACGTGGAGGAAGCCACGCACCTGGCGACCGTGACTGCAGGGCACGTCCTCGCCGCGAAGCAGAGGCCGGATCACCGACGGGACCAGCCGCGCGGGCGGTTCGTGCGGTCCGAACTGCAGGAACACCCGTCCCCACGCGCTCGAGGCGCCCGCCACGCGCGTGGCGTGCGCGAGTTCGCGCTGCAGTTCGAGCTTGCATCGGGCATACGGACTCGGGACCCTCCCGGCCGTGTCGGCGAGCGGCGTGCGATCCTCGATGCAGGGACCGAGACCGCTGGGCGCGTACTCGGCACAGGTTCCGGCGACGACCATGCGCGCACCGCCGGCGCCGAGGAATGCGTGCAGCAACGCGCGACTCGCGTCGAGCCAGCGGTCATTCAGCGGGCTGTCCGCATACACCCCCGGCGTGGCGATCCACGCGAAATGCAGCAGATGGCTCGGCCGCAGCGCCCGGATCAGCCCCTCGGGACCGCCGGACGACAGCAGATCCGCCTCGTGCACGGTGACGCCGCGGAATTCCGGCGCGTCGGCGAGCGCGCGCGCGCGCGTCGACACGGCATGCACGTCATAGCCGCTCGCGCGCAGCCGCGGCAGGCTCCAGCGGCCGATGAATCCGCCGGCCCCGGTGACCAGCACGCGCGCCGCAGGCATCGCTCAGTCGTCCGCGAGCATCGGCAGCGCGGCATCGCGCGCCGAAACGAGGGTCGGCGCGAACGGCCAGGCGATGCCGACCGCCGGGTCGTTCCAGCGGAAGCCGCGGCTGGATCCGGCCGCGTACGGCGTCGAGATCATGTAGAACACCTCCGCACCGTCGGTCAGCGTGAGGAATCCATGCGCGCATCCCCGCGGCACCAGCAATGCGCGACGATCGCCCGCCCCGAGCTCGGCGGCGCACCACCGGCGGTAGGTCGCCGATCCCCGACGCAGGTCGACGATCACGTCGAAGACCGACCCGGCCGTGCATCGCACCAGCTTCACCTCGGCATGCGGCTCGTCCTGGAAGTGCATTCCGCGCAGCGTGCCTCGCCGCGTGTTGCAGGAGACGCTGCACTGGCGAAACCGCACGTCGACGCCGTGCGCGGCGAACTCCTCGTCGCAGTAGGTGCGCGCGAACAGGCCGCGCTCGTCGCGATGGGCTTCGACGTCGACCAGGAACGCGCCGGCGAGCTCGAGCGGCGTGAAGATCATCGGCGCCGGTGTCCCGCGGCCTGCCTCAATCCCGCCAGCGCTTCCATGGCGCCGCTCCCTGGTCCCAGAGCGCGTTCAACGTGAGCTTGTCGCGCAGCGTGTCCATCGGCTGCCAAAAACCGGGATGCACCCACGCGCCGAGCTCACCGGTCGCCGCCAGCCGTTCCATCGGCTCGCGTTCCCAGACCGTCTCGTCGCCGCCGATCAGGTCGAGCACCCGCGGCTCCAGCACGAAGAAGCCGCCGTTGATCAGGCCGCCCTCGGAGACCGGCTTCTCCTCGAACGACACCACCTTCTCGGCGCGCGACACGATGCGGCCGAAGCGCGCCGGCGGCCGCACGCAGGCGACGGTCGCCGCGACGCCGGCCCGCGCGTGGAACGCGACCTGCGCGCCGATGTCGATGTCCGCGAGCCCGTCGCCGTAGGTCATGCAGAACGTCGCCTGCGGATCGAGGTACGCGCGCACTCGCTTCAGCCGGCCGCCGGTCATCGTGTCCTCGCCGGTGTCGACCAGCGTGACCTTCCACGGCTCGCTGCGGCAATCGTGATACTCGACGCGGTTCGCCGCCATGTCGAAGGTCACGTCCGCCTGGTGCAGGAAGTAGTTCGCGAAGTACTCCTTGACGACGTAACCCTTGT
>JAKBCG010000041.1:7927-12334 GCA_021808035.1 Pseudomonadota bacterium | reverse complement strand
GGTCGCGAGCTGGTACTTCGAGGTCTGGAACGAGCCGAACCTCGACTTCTGGCGAGGCCGGCCCAAACAGGCGACCTATTTCAAGCTCTACGACCATACCGCCCGTGCGCTCGCGGCGGTGAGTCCGCGGCTGCGGGTCGGCGGACCGGCGACCGCCCAGGCGGCGTGGGTCGGCGCGTTCATCGCGCATGCGGTCGCGCACCACGTGCCGCTGGATTTCATTTCCAGCCACGTCTACGGCAACGACAGCGCGCCGAACGTGTTCGGCACCCACCAGCACATCCCCCGCGATCGGATGGTGTGCCGCGCGATCCGCAAGGTCCACCGGCAGATCCTCGCGTCCGCGCGCCCGGGGCTCCCGCTGATCTGGAGCGAGTTCAACGCGGCCTACGACAACGATCCGGCGGTCACCGACTCGGCGTACATGGGCCCGTGGCTCGCGACCACGGTCAGCCGCTGCGACGGCCTGACGAAGATGATGTCGTACTGGACGTTCTCGGACGTGTTCGAGGAACAGGGCGTGATCCGCAAGCCCTCGTACGGCGGCTTCGGCCTGATCGCGGAGCGGGGCATTCCGAAGCCCTCGTTCAACGCGTTCCGCCTGCTGCACAGGCTCGGTCATGTCCGCCTCGCGCTCGCGTCGCATGCCGCGATTGCGACGCGGCGCCGCGACGGCACGCTGGTGGTCGCGCTGTGGAACTACGCGCCGCCCGGCCGTCCGGGCCCCGCGCGCGCCTTCCGCCTGCGCTTCCCCGGCGCCGGCCACGCGGTCGCGACGGTCACGCAGATCGATTCGCTGCACGGCGACTGGCTCGGCGCGTACCGGCGCATGGGCTCACCGCGGTACCCGACGCCGGCCCAGATCATCGCCCTGCGGCGGGCGGGGCGGTTGCCGTCGCCGGTGTCGATCCCGTTGCATGACGACACGGTGACGCTGACGCTGCCCGCCTACGGCCTCGCGCTCATCGAGGTCGCACGGGCCCGTCCCGGCGCGACCGGGCCGGGCGTATGATCGGATCGGCCGGGCCGGGCGGGACCAGAATGATATTCAGGCAACTGTTCGATCCGACGTCGTCGACCTATACCTACCTGATCGGCGATCGCGCGACGCGTCAGGCGGTGATCGTGGACAGCGTGCTCGAGCACTGGCAACGCGATGCCGCGCTGGTGCGCGAGCTCGGGCTCACGCCCGTCACGATCCTCGAGACCCATGTGCACGCCGACCACGTGACTGGGGCGTGGTGGTTGCGGCGCGAATTCGGCTGTCCGATCGCGCTCGCAGCCGCAAGCGGTGCGGCGGACGTCGACCGGCCCCTCGCCGACACGGATCGGATCCCGTTCGGACATCGACATCTGAGCGTCCGCGCGACACCCGGGCACACACCGGGCTGCCTGACCTACGTGCTGGACGGAGAGAGCGCGGCATTCACCGGCGATTGCCTGCTGATCCGCGGCACCGGCCGCACCGATTTCCAGCGCGGCGACGCCGCCGCGATGTTCCGCTCGATCCGCGACCGCATCCTCACGCTGCCGCAGGACTGCCTGCTGTACCCGGCGCACGATTATCGCGGCCTCACGGTCAGCAGCGTCGCCGAGGAGCGCCGGTTCAATCCCCGGGTCGCGGACGGCGTCGCGGAGCGCGATTTCCTCGGCTACCTGCGCAACCTGAACCTGCCGCATCCGAAGCTGCTCGAGCGGGCGGTCCCGGCCAACCTGCGCCTCGGTGCGCCCGACTCCGGCGTCGACGCGGGCGATCGCCCGGACTGGGCGCCGCTGCGATTCACGGTCGCCGGCGTCTGGGAGATCGATCCGGCGACCCTCGCCGAATGCGCCGACGGGGTGCTGATCCTCGACGTGCGCTCGGCCGAGGAATTTCAGGGCCCGGCCGGGCACATCCCCGGGGCGCGCTGGATTCCGCTCGATCAGCTCACCGCCCGCGCCGGCGAGTTGCCGCGCGACCGCCCGATCGTGACGGTCTGTCACAGCGGCTCGCGGTCCGCGCAGGCGGCCGTGTTGCTGCAGAAGGCGGACTTCCCGCGGATCGCAAACCTCGCCGGCGGCATGCTGCGCTGGACCGCCGAACATCACCGGATCACCCACCCATGAACCTGACCGAATCGCTCCTGCACGCACTGAAGGCACACGGCGCCCGCTTGATCTTCGGGATCCCCGGCGACTTCGCGCTGCCGTATTTCCGGATCATCGAATCCTCGGAGATCCTGCCGCTGTACACCTTGTCGCACGAACCCGGCGTCGGATTCGCGGCCGACGCCGCGGCGCGGATCGGCTGCGCACCCGCGGTCGCCGCGGTGACCTACGGCGCGGGCGCGTTGAACATGATCAATTCGGTCGCGGCCGCGTACGCGGAGAAGGTGCCCCTCGTGGTCCTGTCGGGCGCGCCGGGCAAGGACGAAGCGCGCTCGGGACTGCTGCTGCACCATCAGGCGAAGCGGATCGACTCGCAGTTCGAGATCTTCAAGGAGGTCACCTGCGACCAAGCGCGGCTCGACGACGCGACCCAGGCGCCGGCCGAGATCGCGCGCGTGCTGGCGAGCTGTCTGCGCCGATCGGAACCGGTGTACCTCGAGATTCCGCGCGACATGGTCGCGGCCGAGTGCGCCGAGGTCGTCCCGACCGTACCGGCGGTCCCGGACCGCGAGGCCCTGGAGGCGTGCGTCGAGGACATCCTCGAGCGGCTGTCGCGCGCGCGTGCGCCGGTACTGATGGTCGGCGTCGAGGTTCGCCGCTACCGCCTCGAGCACCGCGTCGCACAACTCGCGCGGCGGCTGGGGCTCCCGGTCGTCTCCGGCTTCATGGGGCGCGGCTTGCTCGCCGACGACGACAGGATGGTCGCCACCTACATGGGCGTCGCCGGCACGCCCGAGATCACCCGCCTGGTGGAGGAGTCCGACGGACTGTTCCTGCTGGGCGAGATCATCTGCGACACCAATTTCGCGGTCTCGCAGACGCGCATCGACATGCGCAGGACGATCCAGGCGCTCGACGGTCGCGTGACGCTCGGCTATCACACGTATCCCGAGATCCCGCTCGCCGCGCTCGTCGACCGGATGCTCGAACGGGTCGGCACGACCGAGCGGCCGCGGCCGGCCGAGCGTCCGTCCTTCCCGCGCGGGCTCGTCGCGGACGACGCGCCGATCTCTCCGAGCGACGTCGCGACCGCGCTCAACGATCTGCTCGCCCGCCACGGCCGGATGCCGATCGCCTCCGACATGGGCGACTGCCTGTTCACCGCGATGGAGATCGCCCCGACGCCGCTGGTCGCGCCGGGCTATTACGCGACGATGGGCTATGGCGTGCCGGCCGGCCTCGGCCTGCAAGCGGCCACCGGCGAACGCCCGCTGATCCTGGTCGGCGACGGCGCGTTCCAGATGACGGGCTGGGAACTCGGCAACTGCCGCCGCTACGGCTGGGACCCGATCGTGGTGCTCTTCAACAACGCGAGCTGGGAGATGCTGCGGACCTTCCAGCCCGAATCCCGCTTCAACGACCTCGACCGCTGGGATTACGCCGGCATCGCCGCCGGGCTCGGCGGCGACGGCGTCCGGGTCGACACCCGCGCCGAGCTGCAGACGGCTCTCGAGCGAGCCGCCGCGACCCGCGGGCGATTTCAGCTGATCGAAGTCACGATCCCGCGCGGCGTGCTGTCGACGACGCTCGCGCGGTTCGTCGCCGGCGTGAAGCGCCTGAGCGGCTGAGCACCCGCATCGCGCCGGCCGCCCCCCGGCGCGTCCACCGGACGGTTTCGGGGCGGGTGAGGGGATTACGGATTTTTCATCGGCGTCGGGCCCCGCCATCGGCGGGATTTTTTGCTAGTATTGGTTCGAGTATTGGCATGTTTCCCGAGGCGCCATCACGCTCCCCCGCGCGCCGTCTCGTCAGTTCTCGAAAATCGACGGCTCCATGGCAAGCGAATCCAGCGACCGCAATCTTCTCTCCCTCGGGTCCGACGACAGCATCATCCGCAAGACGGAACTGATCATCAGTGGCGTGCTGCGCGGCGGCGTGCTGCTCAGCGTCGCGATCATCCTCGGCGGCATCTCGTGGTTCTTCATCGCGCGCCACATGGGAGCGCCGGTCCACGCCACCTTTCCCGATACGCTCCCGGCGGTCGTGCACGGAGTCGCGGCCGCCGATCCACTCGCGGTCGCCGTCCTCGGCCTGCTGGTGCTGCTCGCGACGCCGGTGCTGCGGGTCGCCGTGTCGATCGTCGCGTTCGCGCTGGAGGAAGACCGCACCTACGTGATCATCACGACGTTGGTGCTCGCGATCCTGCTGTTCAGCGTGTTCGGGGTCGGTTCCTGGCTCGGCCGGCCGGAACCGGCGATGGTCGAGGACGCCCGGCTCGGGTTCTTCTTCTTCGTGCTGTTCGCCTCCACCTTCGCCGGT
>JAKBCG010000041.1:0-7917 GCA_021808035.1 Pseudomonadota bacterium | reverse complement strand
CATCGGCGCGCTGGTCGGACTCGGCGGCGGCGTGTTCATCGTGCCGATCCTCACGCTGGTCTTCCACGTGCCCTTCGACGCGGCGATCGGCGCCTCGATCGTGTCGGTGATCGCGACCTCCTCCGGTGCGGCGGCCGCCTATGTGCGCGACCGGATGACCAACCTGCGCGTCGGCATGTTCCTCGAGATCGCGACCACGCTCGGCGCGATCTGCGGCGCATTGCTCTCCACCGTGCTGAATGCGACCGCGCTGTTCATCGTGTTCGGCGTGGTGCTGCTGATTTCGGCGGTGCCGCTGGTGTTGCGGCTCGGCGAAGAGCTGCCCGCGAACGTGGTGAATCACCGCTGGGCCGCCAAGCTGCGCCTGCCCGGCACCTATCCGGATCGGCGCACGCGCCAGGACGTCGCCTACAACGTCGCGCACATCCGCTGGGGTTTCGGCCTGATGTACGTCGCGGGCCTGATTTCCGGCCTGCTCGGGATCGGCAGCGGCACGTTCAAGGTGCTCGCGATGGATACCGCGATGCGCTTGCCGATGAAGGTCTCGACCACCACCAGCAACTTCATGATCGGGGTCACGGCCGCGGCCTCGGCCGGGATCTTCTTTCAGCGCGGCGACATCGACCCGGCGATCGCGGCCCCGGTCGCGCTCGGCGTGTTGAGCGGCGCGATGCTCGGCGCCAAGACGCTCACCCGGATGTCGAACGTGTGGCTGAAGCGCGTGTTCGTGCCGGTGATCGTGCTCGTCGCGTTGAACATGCTGGCGCGGGGCCTCGGCTGGCTTTGACCGGACGCGCGCGCTTGAACCCGCGCGCGCCGCGCGGTCGCCGGATCCTGCGGCGCGTCGCGATCAGGCGCTCATCAGCAGCGGAACGGAACTCTCGCGAATCAACCGACTCGACGTGCCGGGCACGATCCAGTTGAGGATCTCACCGCGCCGGAACGCGCCCACCACGAGCCCGTCGACCTGCGTGCTCTTCGCCTCGTCGAGCAGCACGTAGGCGGTGCGCCGGCCGTCGGGCGCGACCATGCGATAGCGCGCAGCGGGGACCAGGGCGCCAAGCGCGCCCCGCGCCTTCTCCAGCACCGCCGCATCCTGCCCGACCGCGACCACGTCCACCGACTCCGCCGCCGCCAGGAACGGGGTGAACGCGGCGATCGCCCGACGCAGCGGCGGGGAATCCGCCCAACCGACCAGCAGCCGCCGGCCGATACCGCCGGTCCAGGCGGGCGGCACCACCACCACCGGATGCCGGGCCCTCAGCAGTGCCGCGCGCAGCGTATCGCGATGCCCCACGGGCTGGGTATGCGGCGCAGCGAGCACCACCGCCGCGGCACGGCCGCGGTAGTGGCGCATCACCCGCCATTCGTCGCCCTTGAACAGTTCGAGCGGCAGGTTGGCACCGTGGTTGGTGTTCCAGGTACGGACGAGCGTGCGGACCGCCTCGGTCTCGGACTTCTCGCGCTCGACGAAATGCTCGGCCTCGTACTCGCTCAATTGCTCCTGCGACGGCAGGATGATCGCGCCTGGGCCGACCTCGACGTGGGCGATCTGCACGGGCAGCCGCAGCACTTGGCCGACGCGGGTCGCGATGTCCAGGCATTCCGTCGCCCCGGTCGTCGAGGGGAGCAGTGCGACAACGAAAGGTGCGTCCATGCCCGTCAATCTAACGGCACCTTCCCGTGCATTGCAAATCCTTCGCGCTTCTACGGCGTCGGCCCGGGAGTGGAGCGGGTGATGGGAATCGAACCCACGTTAGTAGCTTGGGAAGCTACAGTTCTACCATTGAACTACACCCGCGCCGGTAGGCCGTGATTCTAGTTTTTTCGTCGACCCCGCGGCAACCCCATCCCCCCGATCGGGCGCGTGCGACCCGGTCCCGTGCCGGTCCGCGCCCCGCCCTCAGGCGCGCGCGTAGGCCTCGATCTCGACGAGCAGATCCGGCCGGCAGATGTCGGCGCGCAGGTAGCGAACGCTCTCGACCGGCAGCGCGTGCCGGGCGATCTGCGCCCGTACCGTCTCGAGGTCGCCGGGGCGCCGCAGGTACGCCTTCACGCGCAGCGCGCCGAACCCACGCGGGCTCGGCTCGGCGACGCGGTTCGCGGTGGCGAGCACGATCCCGAGGTTCACCAGTGCCTCGTGGGTCTGCGCGGCCGGGTCGCCCGGGTGCAGGGACCGGTGTCCGACGATGCTCGCGGTTCCCGACACGAACAGATGCGCCGCATCGCCGTCGCGCACCACGCTCGCGCGCGAGAACAACGGGCTCACCGGCCCGTATCGCGGCGGGTAATCGTAGGCGCTCACCTGCCGCGGGTTCTCGATCGTGACCGGCGGCTCGGCGGACGCGAGGAAGCACACGGTGAGGGGGTGCCCGTCGACCGATCCCACGGCGGTCGCCGCCGGCGCGGCCGCATCTCCGGCCCGCCGCGCACGCTCGAACGCGGCACGGCGCGCGGCGTTGAAATGCCGGTACCGCTCCTCCCCGTCCGCGGCGCCGTTGATGTCCGGCACATAGTGCCAGATCCGCGCCAGATGCCGATGCTCGCCCGCGTCGAGCGCCTCGAAGATCGCGCGATACGCCCGATCGGTCGCCGCATGGAGGGCCGCCGCGGCACCGAGCCCCTGCGCGCGGCGCAGCGGCTCCTCGTCGACCGAGACGACCCCGAATGAGAACCGCTCGCCGCGTCGCAGTCGCAGATCCGCGCCGCGCACCGCCGTCGCGCCAGCGCTCGCGTTCTCGGCCCAGACCTCCCAGGCCTCGCCGGCGCGATCGATCGGCGGAGTGCCGCAGATCGCGAGCGGCAGGTCGCCCGGCACGGACGGCGGCGGGACGGCGAATCCCACGACCCCGAGCGCGCCACGCCAAGCGTCGCCCCCGCGCTCGCCGAGCGAGCGCTGGGACACCTCCCCGTGGACGAGCCGCGCGAGCTTCATCGCCGGCCGGCGAGTCCCGCGAGCGCCGCCGCGTATGACGCGCCGACGTCCCCGCCACCGCTGACGGTGCAGTCGAGGTCGCGCAGCAGGCCGTCCTCGATACCGTAGACCCAGCCGTGGACCTGCAGCGCCTGGCCCCGGTCCCAGGCCTCGCGGACGATCGAGCTCTGGCACACGTGGGCCACCTGGTCGATCACGTTCAACTCGCACAGGCGGCGCTCGCGTACCGGCGCGTCGTCGATCGCGGCGAGCAACGCCTGGTGCCGGTCGCAGACGTCCTGCACGTGACGAAGCCAGTTGTCGGCGAGGCCGATCTTGTCCCGGGACAACGTCGCGCGTATCCCGCTGCAGCCGTAGTGCCCGCAGACGATGATGTGCTGCACGCGGAGCACGTCGACCGCGAACTGCATTGCGGTGAGACAGTTCAGGTCCGTGTGCACGACCACATTCGCGACGTTGCGGTGCACGAACATCTCGCCGGGCACCAGGCCGCAGATCTCGGTCGCCGGCACCCGGCTGTCGGAACAGCCGATCCACAGGTACTGCGGGGTCTGCTGGCGGGCGAGCCGGACGAAGAACTCCGGGTCATCGCGCTTCACGGCGGCCGCCCAGAGGCGATTACGGTCGATCAGGTGCTGCAGTGACGTCACCCGGCGATTGTAGCCAGAACCGCCGGACTTGCCTCGCCCCGCGCAGCGCCGTCGCGCCCCGGGGACGGTGTCGGCCCGCCGGTCGCATCACGGGTCACAGGAGCTGTTCGGGCGCGAACGGCGTGAGCAGCTTCAATCCGATGCGCTGCAGGAGTGTCGTCTCGGGATCGTGGTACCAGACCCGCTCGGCGCCGGGTCCCTTGCCGATCCACTCGATCTTGTTGGTTCCCGGGATCAGTTTCAGTTTGTAGCAGCCGTACCTCGCGATGTCATCGAACAACGCGGTCACCTGCCCGGCGATCTGCGCGCTCTTGAACACGATCCCGAGTTCGGTATTGGTATGTGCCGAGCGCGCGTCCATGTTCATCGAACCGATGAACACGGTCTCGTTGTCGATCACGATCGCCTTCGCATGCAGGCTCGCGGTCGACGCCCCGAAACGATGGAACCGCGGTCGCGCCTTGCCGATCTTCGGCCTGAGCTCGCGCAGGTCCACGCCCATCTTCAGCAGCGGTTTGCGGTAGCGCGCGTACCCGATGTCGACGATCGGCGCATCCGTCGTCGCGAGCGAATTCGTGAGGATGTGGATGCGCACGCCGCGCGCGACGAGACTGCGCATCAGCGCGACGCCCCGCCGACCGGGCACGAAGTACGGCGAGATGATGAGCACGTCCTTCTTCGCGGACCGGATCAGCGCCGCGACGTTGTTCGCGATCGTCTTCTGCTCGGCGGGCGAGGTCTCGCTCGCGATCTTCACCGGTCGGTCCGCGAGCACCGTCGCCGGCACCCAGTCGAGCCGCAGGTGCCCCGCGCGGATTTCGCGACGCAGGAACTCGCCGCCCTCCGGCCCGGTGCCGGCGGTGTTGAGCTTCGGCACCCCGCCGACCGGCACCATCGGATCGATCGAGGCGATCGGATAGGAATACTTGCTGTTCCAGAACCGGTCGAACGAATCCGACAGCTGCGAGACGATCGGTCCGGTCGCGATCACGTCCAGGTCGACGAAGTTGTACTTGCGGTTGAGCGTGAAGTATTCGTCGCCGATGTTGCGGCCGCCGGTGATCGCGATCGAGTTGTCGGCGACGAACAGCTTGTCGTGCATCCGGTGGTTGATCCGCGCGATGTCCCCGGCCGAGAACAGGAACCGGCTCCACATCGAGAACCGTCCGCCCGGGAACGGATTGAAGATCCGCACCTCGATGTTCGGCAGCTCGCCGAGCCGCATGAAGCGCGTGTCCTGCCCGGCGGTGTTGAAGTCGTCGACGAGGATCCGCACGCGCACGCCGCGCTCGGCGGCCATCCGGACGTGCTCCAGGATGACCCGCGAGGATTCGTCGTCGTCGATGATGTAGTACTGCAGGTCGAGGGTGCGCTGCGCGCTGTCGGCGAGCGCGATCAGGCTGTCGAACGCCTCCTCGCCGGACGCGAGCAGCCGCAGACCCGAGTCGCCTTGCGGGTGGTGCGCGGCGCTGCGCGCCACCAGCCGGCCGAGCCGCGTGCTGAGGGGATCCCGCAGCGCGTGCGACGGGAATTTCTCGACGTGACGCGGCAGACTCGCGCAGCCGGTCAGCGCGAGGCAGGAGCACAGCACCCCTCCCCAAAGCCGTCGACCGACTGTCCGCATGGTTTCGATCATATCAGGCATCAGGCACACTTCGCGTCCATGCCGGAACATCGCGCGATCCGCAGCTACGTCCTCCGAGGCGGTCGGGTGACCGCGGCCCAGGAGCGCGCGCTCGCCGAACTCTGGCCGCGGTACGGCATCGACCGGCGCGAGGAATCGCTCGATCTCGATCAGGTTTTCGGACGGCGTGCGCGGCGCTGCCTCGAGATCGGCTTCGGCGCCGGCGAGGTGATCGGCGCGCTCGCCGAGGCGCACCGCGACGAGGACTTCCTCGGGATCGAGGTCCATCGGCCGGGGATCGGCCGCCTGCTGCTGCACGCGGCCGCCGCAGGCCTCGAGAACCTGCGCGTGATCGAGCGCGACGCGGTCGAGGTGCTCGAGCGCAACCTCGCGGACGCATCGCTCGACGAGATCCTCGTGTTCTTTCCCGACCCCTGGCACAAGAAGCGTCACGTGAAGCGGCGCCTCGTCGACGCGCGCTTCGTCGCGCTCCTCGCCGCGAAACTGCGTCCCGGCGGCGTGCTGCGGCTGGCCACCGATTGGGAGCCCTATGCGCAGCAGATGCTCGCGGTCGGCGCCGCCGAGCCGCGCCTGCGCTCGCTGAGTCCCGACGGCACCTACGTCGCGCGGCCGGCGCTGCGGCCGCCGACGCGCTTCGAGCGCCGCGGCGAGCGCCTCGGCCACCAGGTGCGCGATCTCGCGTTCCAGCGTCGCGACGCCTGAGCGGCGCCGCGGGATACCGAGAACGCGTTGCGGGAAATACGCGGCGGCGAGCGTCGCGCGAAGCCCGTTCGACCTGGAAAATCGCCTGCAATATCGTCTTTGCCGCATTGCGGCTCGGGGCGGCGGACTCGTGTTGCGCGCGAGCGGTGATCGGCGTTGAATGGCGGTGAGGAGCGCGGGAAACGAGGAGCGGAACGATGAACCTAACGAAGCCGGTCGTGGAGCAGTGGTACCGGGATGCCGCGGGCGAGTTGTTCGAGATCGTCGCGATCGACGACGAGGATCAAACGATCGAGATCCAATATTTCGACGGGTCGGTCACCGAAATGGACTTCGACGCGTGGAACGAGCAGATGCTCGAGGGATCGATCGAGACGGCCGAGGCGCCGGAGGACTGGTCCGGGTCCGTCGACGTCGACAGCGAGGACATCGAGCGGGACTTCGAGGATGCGCGTCCGGCCAATTGGGCGGATTCCGCGGACGGCGCGCTGCGCCATTGAGCCGGGCGCCGCCGGTGCGCGGCGCCGTCAAGACCGCGCGAGCATCTCCCGCTCGCGCGCCTCGAGCGCGTGGACCTGGGTGCGCAGCATCACGAGCAGCACGAGACCGGGGATCGCCGACAGGAACGTGACCAGGAAGAAATGCGGCCAGCCGATCGCGTGCACGACCGCGCCGGCGATCGAGGCGATCAGGACGCGCGGCACGGCCGCGAGCGCCGACAGCAGCGCGTACTGGGTCGCGCTGAAGCTCGGCGAGCACTGCGCCATCAGGAACGCGATGAACGCGGCGAGACCCATGCCGCCGGCCAGATTGTCGAGGCTCGTCGTCAGGATCATCAGCCACAGCTCCCGGCCGGCGAGCGCGAGCCACATGAACAGCAGCAGCGTCGCCGCCTGCAGCACGCCGAACGCCAGCATCGAACGGAACATCCCCCAGCGCATGAACAGCCAGCCGCCGACCGCGGTGCCGATGATCGTCGACACCGTCATGTTGACCTTGCCGGCGAGGCTGAGCTCGGCGAGCGAGAAGCCGACCCCCTTGAGCATGAACGCGCTGTAGAGGCTGAGCGCGAACGCGTCGCCGAACTTGTACAGCAGCACCAGCAGCAGGAACCCCCACGCGCCCGGTTGACGCAGCAGGTCCTTCGCCGGCTCGACGACCGCCTCGACGAGGGTCGGCGGCGGCCGGCCGGGCCGCTCCGGCTCGGGCGACCAGAGCGTCGCGAGCGTGGTCGCCGCCATCAGCGCCGCGACGATGCCGTAGGCGACGTGCCAGCCGGTCTGCGCGGCGATCAGCACGATCACCGCGCCGGCGAACATCGCCGCGGTCCGGTAGCCGAACGCGCTCGCCGCGGCGGCGAGGGCCCGCTGCTCGCCGGGAATCAAGTCGACCCGGTAGGCGTCGATCACGATGTCCTGCGAGGCCGACAGCGTCGCGACGAGCAGCGCGAGCAGCGCGAGCACGACCGGTGCCCGTTGCGGCGAGCACATCCCCATCACGCCGATCGCGGCCGCGAGGCACAGCTGATAGATGAGGATCCATCCCCGGCGCCGGCCGAGCAACGGCGGCAGATAGCGGTCGAGCGTCGGCGCCCACAGGAACTTCAGCACGTACGGCAACCCGACCAGCGAGAACAGACCGATCGTGCGGATATCGAGCTTGTCGTCGGCGAGCCAGGCCTGCAGGGTCGCGCCGGTCAGATTGAAGGGCAGCCCGGACGCAAACCCGAGCAGCAACGTCGCCGCCATCCGCCGGTCACGCAGCGCGTCGCGCAATCCCGGCTTGAGCGTCGCCGCCACGCCTCACCACTCGAGGTCGTAGTCGATCGTGAGCGGCGCGTGGTCGGAGAACCGCCGTTCCTTGTAGATCGACGCGCGGCGGATCCGCTCGCGCAACGCCGCGCTGGTGACGTGATAGTCGATCCGCCAACCGACGTTCTTCGCGTAGGCCTGCCCGCGGTTCGACCACCAGGTGTACTGATCCGG
>JAKBCG010000040.1 GCA_021808035.1 Pseudomonadota bacterium | reverse complement strand
CCCGGCGTCACCACGTCCTACGGGGGGACCAGCATCCCGAACGGCGCGCACCTGCCCTACTACACCCAGGTCAACGTCGGCATCAGCCACCGCTTCACGATCCGCGGCCTCGGCGAGCTGAGTGCCCGGGTGGACGTGATCAACCTGTTCGACGCGCGCTACCAGATCCGCAACGGCACCGGCGTCGGCGTGGGGGCACCGCAATACGGGCCGCGCCGCGGGCTGTTCTTCGGGATCTCCGACGCGTTCGGCGGCGGCGGCTGACGCCCGCGCAGCGGCGAGCGCCCCGCGGGTCGTGGGTGGCGTCGCGGACCCGCGGGAGCGCACAATGGCGGTCGATCCCCTCCACGCCTCGGAGACCCGCGTGACCCGATCACCCGCACCGCGCACCCCGCCTGAGCGACCGTCGGCCCATCCGACCGTGCGCTTCCGGATCGACTTCGGCAAGCGCTGCTCGGTCGGGATCGGCAAGGTCGAACTGCTCGAGGCGATCGCGCGGACCGGCTCGCTGTCGCAGGCCGCGCGTGCGCTGCGGATGAGCTATCGGCGCGCCTGGTTGCTGCTCGAAGACCTGAACTCGAGCTTCGATCGGCGCGTGGTCACGACGACGACCGGCGGCCGCGGCGGCGGCGGCGCGCAGCTCACCGAGTTCGGCGCATCGTTGATCACCGCCTACCGCGACCTCGACGCCGAGCTCCGTCCGCTCGCCGACGCGCGTCTGCGCGCAGTCGGCGAGCACGCCAGAGGCGGCCAGGCCTCGCCGGTGATCCGGCCGACGCCGATCAGCCGGACGCTCGCCCGCGCACGGGAAGCCGGGCCCGCGCCGCCTCGGCGACGAGCCGTCGAGCGCTGAACTCGATGTGCCGGAGCCGCCGGCGAAGATAGACGGCCGGTCGCGTCTCGGCGATATCGGCCCAACCGCGGCGGCGCAACGCCGCGGACGGCGCACCGCCGTTCGCGGACTCGCCGTGGGTAAGGATCTCGATCACCCGCGCGCCCGTCTCCCGCAGCGCGCCGTGCGTCTCGGGCGCGTCGAGCGCCGCGCGGGCGGCGCGCAGCAGACTGCGCACGGACGCGAGGTCCGACGCGAACAGGTAGTTCGCCGCGAGCAACCGGTGCAGGGCCGCGAAATTCCCCGCGTGCCGCTTCGGCTCGCTCGACAGCCGCCGCGTGGTCGCGACCAGCGCCGAGAACGCATCGAGCGCCGTCTTCCGCGCGATACGATAGGGCTGCTCCGGTGGCGCCCACTCGAGCGCGAGCCGCGCATAGCGCAGATCCGCGGCCAACAACGCATCCACGAGGCGCGGCACGTCGCGCCATTCCCAGTTCGGCAGCACGAACGCGAACGCGCCCGAGATCCCCGCCCCGATCACGGTGTCGAGGACCCGCTGCGCGATGAACCGCACGCCGGGCTCGAGGAAGTGCAGGAACATCAGCGCCCCGGCCGAGGCCGCGAACGAGGTGATCCGATAGTTCACGTTCGCATAGGCGTGGCTCACGCCGACCGCGACGATCACGCCGGCGACGACCGCCCTATCCGGCATGATCGGCAGCAGCAGTGCCATGACCGCGCACCCGGCGAGGGTGCCGATCAGGCGGTCGTTGCGCCGCTGCCGCGTGACCGCGTAGCTGCCCCGCATGATCAGCGCGATCGTCAACAGCACCCAACCGCCGTGGACACCGTGCGGCAGCGCGAGCGTGACGGCGTAGCCCAGCAGCATCGCGAGCGTCAGCCGCAGCGCGTACCGCGCGACCGGCGAGGACGTCGAGACCTGCGCGCGCAACGTCGCTAGCGCCGCGGGCCGGCGATCGAGGAACGCGGCGACGTCGACCCCGGCCGGCACCGGCGGCGCCGCATCGCCCGCCGCGACGACCGCGGCGAGCCGCGCGATCCGTTCGGTCAACCGCGCGAGCTTCGCGCGGCTTGCGCCGGGCAAGGCCGCCGCATCCCCGTCCTGCGCGGCGCCGTGCGCGAGCCCCGCGCGCCGATCGATCACCGGTACTGCGGCGACCGGCGCGACCAGCGCGAGTGCGATCCCGTCGATGTCGTCGGCGAGCGCCTGCGTCGCGGACTCGAGCACGCGCAACGCCGTCGCCTGCGGCGGCGTGCGCAGGCTCTCCCAGTCCGAATCGCCGGCGAGCGCCGCCTCGTAGGCGTCGATCAGCGCGATCATCGCGCCGACCCAGCGCGGACTCCGCCGGCCGCCAAAGACGATCTGCCGCGCGTTCTGCAGCGTATCGATCATCGCCGCGTGGCGCTCGATCACCGCCGCGAGCGCGGCATCCGGATCGCGGGTCACATCGAACAGACCCGCCCGGGCTCGCAGGTACGCCGAGAACGCGATCAGCGCCTCGTTGAGCGCCATCCGCCGCTCGCGATCCAGCGTCACGACCGCGATCACGAGCGCAATCAGCGCATAGGCGCCGCCGCCGGCGAGGATCAGTCCGGTGCGTTGCACCGCGACCACGGCGGTCGCGGTCGGCAGCGCGAGGCCTATGACGAGCGACAGCACGCCGGAGATCGCGAGCGTGATCGCGGTCCGGCCGAACGCGGTCGCGAGCGCGAGCGCGACCGAGGTCGCGGCGACGACCGCCGCCATCGCGAGCGGCGTCGCGCTCGCGAGCCCCCCGAGCAGCGCGACCGCGCTCGTCCCGGCGAGCGCGGCGCCCATCATCCGCGCCTTGCTCGCGAGCGTCGCGGGCAGGTCGACGATGCTGACGCACATCGCGCCGACCGACGCGAGCACCGCGGCGTCGGTCCCCCGCCACCGATCGGCGCCGAACGCCACCGCGGCGAGCGCGGCGGACACCGCGAGCCCGTTCTGCAGGTGATGCCGCAGCAAGGTGCGTGCGGCGTCGCGCTGCCAGGTCGCCGGCGCCGCGGCGGAGGTGGGTCGATCGTTCACGTCCGCATCGGCGTGGCTCAGGCCGACCGCGGATCGAGCTCGCGCAATGCCGTGGCGAGCGCGTCGACGTCGGTGTCGCTCACGTTCAGGTTGAGCGAGATCCGCAGGCGCGCGGTGCCCTCCGGGACCGTCGGCGGGCGGATCGCGCGCACGTCGAATCCGCGTTCGGCGAGCGCGCTCGCGAGACGGACCGCGGCGCCGTCCTCACCGACGAGGAGCGGCAGGATCTGCGTGCCCGCGGGCGCGGCGCCCGGCAGCCCGCCGAGCCGCGCCTCGGCGTGCGCGACGAGCGCGCGGAGCTGCTCCCGGCGCTGCGGCTCCTGCCGCAGGATCGTGAGCGCCTCGCGCAGCGCGGCCGCGACGATCGGCGGCGGCGCGGTCGCGAACACGAACGGGCGCGCGCGGTTCACGAGGAACTCGACGAGCAGCCGCGGCGCGTTCACCCAGGCCCCGCCGACCCCGAGGGCCTTGCCGCCGGTGTGCAGCGCGACTACGTTCTCGCGACCCTCGAGCGCGCTCGCGAGCCCGCGCCCGTCCGGGCCGAACACGCCGGTCGCGTGCGCCTCGTCGACGACCAGGAATCCGTCCTGCGCGTCGGCGAGCGCGGCGAGCGCGGCGAGCGGCGCACGGTCGCCGTCCATGGAGTACAGGCTCTCCACCGCGATCCACACGCGCCCGCGCCCGCCCCGCGCGCGCCACCCGCCGATCGCGCGCCGCGCGTCATCCGGATCGTTGTGCCGAAACGCGGCGCGCTCGGCGCGTCCGAGCCGCAGCCCGTCGTGCACGCTCGCGTGCACCCACTCGTCGTGCACGACGAGATCGCCGCGCTGCGGCAGTGTCGCGAACACGGCGGCGTTCGCCGCATACCCCGAACCGAACAGGAGGCTGCTCTCGGCGCCGAAGAACGCGGCCGCCTCGGCCTCCAGACGCTCGTGCTCCGGATGGTTGCCGCGCAGCAGCCGCGAGCCGCCCGCGCCGACCGGGACGCCGCGCGCGAGCGCGTCCGCGACGGCCGCGCGCAGCCGCGCGCTCGCCGCGAGCCCGAGGTAGTCGTTCGAGGTGAAATCGAGACCAGCGGGCGCTCGCCGCCGCCGCATGCGCTCGCGGGACGCGAGCGCGTCGAGCTGCGCCGCGTAGGCCGCGAGCCGGGTCATTCGAGCGGTGCGCAGTGCCGCTCGAGCCACTCCAGGTCCGCGCCCGCGAGCAGCGGACCGACTTCGCGCCGCACGCTCGCGTGGTACCGGTCGAGCCAGTCGCGCTCCGCCGGATCGAGCGCGTCCGCATCGAACGTCCGGCGGTCGAACGGACACAAGGTCAGGGTCTCGAAGCACAGGAAGTCGCCGAACTCCCCATGCCCGCCGTCGACGACGACCACGAGGTTCTCGTGCCGGATTCCATGGCGTCCCGGCCGATACAGGCCGGGCTCGATCGAACTGATCATGCCGGGCTCGAGCGCGACCAGCGCGCCGCCAGCGGTGGGCGGCCGGATCCCGTGCGGACCCTCGTGCACATTCAGGAAATACCCGACGCCGTGGCCGGTGCCGTGACCGTAGTCGAGGCACTCGGCCCACAGCGGCGCGCGGGCGATCGCATCGAGCTGCGGACCGCTTGCGCCCTTCGGAAAGCGCGTGCGCGACAGCGCGATCATCCCCTTCAGCACCCGCGTCGAATCGCGGCGCTGCTCGGGGCGGATCGGGCCGAGCGCGAGCACGCGGGTCACGTCGGTCGTGCCGCCGAGATACTGCCCGCCCGAGTCGACCAGCAGGAGCCCTTCGGCGCGCAGCGCGCTGTGCGACGCCGGCGTCGCCCGATAGTGCGGCAGCGCGCCGTTCGCCTCGTATCCCGCGATCGTCGCGAAGCTCTCGCCGACCCAGCCGGGCCCACGCGAGCGTTCCTCACGCAACAGCGCGTCGACGCTGAGCTCCGTCATCGGCCGGCCGTCCGCGAGCGAGCGTTCGAGCCGGTGGAACGCGCGGGCGAGCGCCGCGCCGTCGACGCGCATCGTCGCGCGGATCCGCTCGAGCTCCGCGGCGCTCTTCACCGCCTTGAACGCGGTCGTCGGGTTCGCCGCCTCGATCCGGCGGACCGGGTCCGGGATCGCGCCGGCGACCGCACTCGCGACCTTCGCCGGATCGAGGAGGAGCACCGCCGGCGCGCCGAGCGCGCGGAGCGCGGCGCCGACCGCGTCGTAACCGGCGATCCCGACCCCATCCGCGGCGAGCGTCGCGACGAGCGCGTCGGCAATCTTCGCCCGGTCGACGAACAGGGTCGCGCGACCTTCGCGCTCGACGAGCAGGTGCGCGAGGAACACCGGATTGCATTCGACGTCGGCGCCGCGCAGGTTCAACAGCCACGCCACGTCGTCGAGGCTCGAGACCAGGTGGTGGGTCGCGCCGAGAGCGCGCATCGCCGCGCGCACGCGCTCGAGCTTCTCTCGCCGCGTGACACAGGCGTAGGCGATCGGGTGCTCGACGATCGGCGCGGTCGGCAGCGCCGGCCGATCCGCCCAGATCGCGGCGACCAGGTCGAGGTCCAGCCGCAGCGTCGCGCCGCGCTCGGCGAGCGCGCGTTCGATCTGCCGCTGCACGCCGACCGTGATGCTGTCCGCCGCGACCGCGAGCGCCTCGCCCGCGCGCAGGTTCTCCCGCGCCCAGTCGAGGTATTCGGGGTTGTTCTGCACGCGCAGCTTGCACAGCGCGATCCCGCTGCCCGCGAGTTCCTGTTCGGCCTGCGAGAAATACCGCGAGTCGGTCCACAGGCCCGCGAACTCCCGGCCGACCAGCAGGGTGCCGGCCGAGCCGGTGAAACCGGACAACCACGCGCGCCCTTGCCAGTGCCCGGGCAGGTACTCCGAGGAATGCGGATCGGCGGTCGGGACGAGCACCGCGGCGACGCCGTGCGCTCGCATCCGCTCGCGAAGCGCCGCGAGCCGTGCGGTGATTGGGTTGGTCATCCGTTCATGCTAGCAGGCGCGAGCGCCTCGTGAACATGCGTCGCCGCGGCCGGCACCCGGCCGGACGGATGCGGCACGGCATCGTGCGCGCGCAGCAGATAGCGGCGTGCGACGTCGAAGTAGGTGCGGTAGACCAGGCCGCCGTTGTCGGCGATCAGCCGCTCGCGGTGCCGGCGATACCGGCCCGGGTAGCGGTACCACGGGATCGCCGGCCGCTCGTGGTGCAGCGCATGGAGGTTGTTGAACAGAAACAGCGGCCCGAGGATCCACGAGCGTTCGACGATCGCGATGCGCTCGCGCGCGCGCGGCCGCGCGCGGTGCTCGGCGAACGAACGGATCAGCAGCACCCCGTTCGCCGGGATCACCATGGTCACGGCATACACCCACAGCGGCATCGCGCACACGAAGGTCAGCCACGCGAGCACCGGCAGGCACCACAGCAGGTGCAGGAGCCACATGCGCCGGCGAGCCGCGTCGCCGGCGCCGATGCGGCACAGTTCGCCGCGCCAGAACACGCCGATCCGCCAGAACGAGCCGAGCGCCACGCGGCCGAGGAGCGTCTGCTGGGCCTGCAGCAACGCGCGGGTCGATCGGCCCGCGCCCGCCCAGGCCTCTGGGGTGAGGTAGTACGACTCCGGATCGTCGAGCGGATCGGTGAGCCGCTCGTCCCGGTGATGCGCGAGGTGTGTGTCCCGGTAGATCGGGTACGGCAGCCACAGCGACAGCGGCCACATCGCGAGCAGCCGGTTGACCCCCACCCGTCGGGTCGGATGGCCGTGCAGGATCTCGTGCTGCAGCGAGCCGTGCAGGACCAGCGCGAGCACGACGGCGGGCGCGTCGAGCGCGAGCGGCCAGCGCCGGTACGCGAGCGTGGCCGCGATCCACCCCCCGTAGACGACCGCGGCGAGCGCGAGCGTCGGCCACTCGAGCGCCGCGACGCGCTCGTCGACCACCGCGACGCGCTCGTCGAGCGCCGCCGATGCGCCGTCGACCGACGCCGCCGGTTTCGTCACGACCACCTCCCGTCCCGCGCGCTACTCACGGCATTGTAGCGCGCCGGTCAGTCGATCCGGATCGTGCGGCACACGCGCCGCTCGACGGCCCGCAGCCCCTCGTAGAGCAGGATCGCGATCAAGCCGGTCGCGATCCCGCCCTGGAGCACGAACGCCGCATTGTTCGCCGACAATCCGGCGATGATCACCTCGCCGAGACCCTTGGCGGCGACGGTCGAGCCGAGCGTCGCGGTGCCGACGTCGATCACGACCGACAGGCGCACGCCCTCGAGGATCATCGGCAGCGCGAGCGGCAGTTCGACGGACCACAGGCGCTGCGCCGGGCTCATCCCCATCCCGTCCGCCGCGTCCCGCAGCGCCGGTGGACAGGCCGCGAGGCCTGCGATCGTGTTCTCGAATATCGGCAGCAGGCCGTACGCGAACAGCGCGATCAACGTCGGCTCCTCGCCGAACCCGACCAGCGGTACCGCGAGCGCGAGCACCGCGACCGGCGGGAAGGTCTGCCCGAAGTTCACGATCGTGCGCGACGGCGAGAGCCACTCCGTCCAGCCCTCGCGCGTGACCAGGATCCCGAGCCCGACCGCGACGACGGTGCTCGCGGCCGCCGCCACGCACACGATCGCGACGTGTGCGAGCGCGAGCGCGAACAGGTTGCCCTGGTCGTAGATCGGCGGTGCGCCGTACGCGGCGAACGGTGCGAACACCGGCGCGAACCGCTGCGGCGCCACGAGGAACGCCGCGAGCAACCCGAGCGCGAGCAGCGGCCACAGCGCGAGCGCGCGTCGCATCAGCACGACCGGCCGTGCGCGAGGATCGCATCCACTCGCAGCGCGCCGCGCACGGTGCCGTCGGGATCGACCACCACGCCCCGCGTCGCGCCGCGCCACACGAGATCGGAGAGCGCCTCGCGGAGCGTTGCGTCGGCCCTGATGCGCACCACCGGCTCGCGGTCGGCGCCATCGGCCGGCACGGCCTCGGCGGCATCGCCGGCGGTCGTCAACGACAGCAGCCGCAGCGCGCGATCGCCGCGCCCCGCGAGCTCGGCGACGAACGGATCCGCGGGCCGGGTGAGGAGCGCCGCCGGTCGGTCGCATTGCAGGATGCGGCCATGGCGCATCACCGCGATCCGGTCGCCGAGACGGAACGCCTCGTCGATGTCGTGGGTGACCAGCACGATCGTCGTCCCGAACCGGCGGCGCACCGCGAGCAGATCCTCCTGAGCCTTCGCGCGCAGGATCGGGTCGAGCGCACCGAACGGTTCGTCCATCAGCAGGACCTTCGGCTCGGCCGCGAGCGCCCGCGCGACACCGACCCGCTGCTGCTGCCCGCCGGAGAGCGCGTGCGGATACTGGTGCGCATACCGCGCGGGGTCGAGCTGCAGGGCCTCGAGCAGCTCGACGGTGCGCGCCGCGATCCGCGCGTCGCTCCATCCGAGGAGCCGTGGCACGGTGGCGACGTTCTGGGCGACGGTCCGGTGCGGGAACAACCCGTTGCCCTGGATCACGTAGCCGATCCGGCGCCGCAGCAGATGGGGCGGTTCGTCGGCCGTGTCCCGGCCGTCGATCCACACCCGCCCCGCCGACGGCTCGACGAGCCGGTTGATCATCCGCAGCAGCGTCGATTTTCCGGAGCCCGAGGTGCCGACGATCGCGGTGATCGAGTCGCGCTCGACCGTGATCGAGACCGCGTCGACGACGGCGGTCGTCCCGTAGCGCTTGGTCAAGCCCTCCAGCACGATCATCGCTGCGCACCTCCGGCGACTTCGATCAGCGCGTCGAGCACCACCGACGAGGCGATCGCGAGCGCGACCGTCGGCAGCGCGCCGAGCAGCACGAGGTCGATCGCCGTCTCGCCGATCCCCTGGAACACGAAGGTGCCGAGGCCGCCCGCGCCGATCAGCGCGGCGACGGTCACGAGGCCGATGTTCTGCACCAGCACGATCCGCACGCCGGTGAGGATCACCGGCAGCGCGAGCGGCCACTCGACCCGCGCGAGCACCTCGCCGCGCGTCAGGCCCATGCCGCGCGCGGCTTCGACCGCGGCCGGCGACACGCGCGCGAGTCCGGCGACCGTGTTCGCGACGATCGGCAGCAGCGAGTATGCGAACAGCGCGACCAGCGCCGGCGCCGCCCCGATGCCGGCGATCCCGACCCTCGCGGCGAGCGGCACCGCGGCCGCGAGCGCGCCGAGCGGCGCCATCAGGATGCCGAACAACGCGATCGACGGGATGGTCTGCACGAAGTTCAAGGATCCGAGCACCGCGGCGCGCAGCCGCGGGACGCGGTGGCAGAGCACGCCGAGCGGCAATCCGGCCGCCAGGGCCGCCGCGAGCGAGCCGAAAGCGAGCTCGACGTGCCGCCGCGCCTCGAACGCGAAACGCCCGGCGTTGCTGCGGTACTCGCGCATCACCGAGAGATGATCGAAGGTGCCGTGCGCGAGCGCGGCGAGCGCGACCGCGAAGAACGCCGCGAGCAGCAGCAGCCGCGTCCACGGCCCGGGCCGAAGCCGCGTCAGCGCGTCGGCGGCGAGCAGCCCGAGCGCGATCAGCGCGATCCAGCAACCCGCGCCGGGCGCGATCCGCACGATCAGGTCGCCGGCCGGCGTGAACGCGTTGCCGGCCGCGGCGGCCCCGAGCGCGACCGCGACGAACCCGCCGAGACTCGCCACGAGCCGCAGCGGCGGGTTCGCGACGAACACCGCGACGACCCCCGCGAGCACGACCGCGCCGAGGACCGCGACCGCGGTCGCGCCGTGCAGCGCGATGAGGACCCCGAGCGGCACGCCCGGCACGATCCGGTTCGGCTTGAACACGACGAACGGCGCGCCGGCGAGCGCCACGCCCCCGACGAGCGTGAACACGCCGCCCAGCCGGTCGATCCGCCGCCGTGTCGCCATTCAGCGCGCGAGCCCGGTCGCGGCGAGGTAGTCCGCCGCGACCGCGTCCGCGGACTCACCGTCGATCTGCACCCGGGCGTTCAGCGCGCGCAGCGTGTCGCCGTCGAGGCTGCGCATCAGCGGCCGCAGCAACGCGCGAATCTGCGGGTAGCGTGCGAGCACCGCGGCCCGCACGATCGGCACCGGCGCGTAGATCGGCTCGGCGTGCCGGTCGTCGGTGAGCAGCACCAGGTTCGCCGCGACGATGCCGCCGTCGGTGCCATAGACCATCGCGGTGTTCGTGTGATCGGTGTCCGCGGCCGCGGCCGCGATCGTCGCCGCGGTCTCGCCGCCGGACAACACGATCATCTGGCTCGACCGCAGGTGGAAACGGTAGGTCTGCTCCAGCCGCGCGAGCGTGCCGCCGTTCGCGAACTCCGCGGAGCACGCGAGCACCACGTCGCCGCCGTGCCGCACCCAGCGCCCGAAGTCGCTCATGGTGCGCAGCCGGTGGGCGGTCGCGACGTCGCGCCGGACCGCGAGCGCCCAGGCGTCGTCCGCCGGCGCCGGCGTGAGCCAGACGATCCGATGGGCCGCATAGTCCAACGCGGCGCCGAGCCGATAGCCCGCGCGCAGGCGCTGCCAGGCGGGGTTCGAGGGCTGGTTGAAGAAGTATGCCGCATCCCCGGTGTATTCGACGTACAGGTCGATCTCGCCCGACAGCAGCGCCTCGCGCAGCACCGGGGTCGTGCCGAGGCGCATCCGGTCGACGGTCGGGATCCCGTGCGCGTTCAGCACCCGCCGGATCATCTGCCCGATCAGGGCCGACTCGCTCGAGAGCTTCGAGGACACGACGACCGCGGCGCGGGCGCTCGACGTCGCGAGCAGCGCCAGCAGGATCCCCGTCCGCAGCCGCCGAAACATCGTCACCGCGTTCCCCCGCGCCGCCGCCACGCGGTCTACACGTTGTCCGCTGGGCCGCTTCGCGTCAAGTCCGAGCGATGCGCCCGCAGGTAATCGACGAACGCGCGCAACGGCGCCGGCACCGGCTGGCGGCTCGCGAAGTACAGGAAGTAGCCCGCCCACGGCGGCGCCCAGTCCTCCAGCACCGGCAGCAGCGCGCCCCGCGCGAGATGCGCCTGCACGTACGCCTCGACCGTGTAGCCGACACCGACGCCGTCGATCATCGCCCGGACCGCGAGGTCCACGCTGTTCACGATCAGGTTGCCGCGCACGTCGATGTCGAGCTCCTTGCGGCCCTTCTTGAAATGCCAGCGGGAGATCTCGTGCGGGGAGCGCCGGTACCGGACGCAGTTGTGCGTGACGAGCTCCTGCGGGACCGTGGGCCGCGGACGCTGCGCGAGGTAACCCGGCGCGGCGACCGTGAGGATCCGCGAGTTCGGAAACAGGCGCACCACGGTCATGTCCTGGGCGATCCATCGGCCGTAGCGGATCCCCGCATCGTAGCGCCCCTTGGTGATGTCCTCGCGCACGTCGTCCGACACGACCACGTCGACCTCGATCGCCGGGTAGACCGCGAGGAAGCGGCCGAGGAGCGGCGCGAGCATCAGCTGTGCGGGCACGGTCGACACGCTGAGCCGCAGCCTCCCGGCCGGCTTGTCGCGGAACTCGTTGACCGCCTCGATCGCGGTCGCGATCCCGTCGATCGCCGGACGCACGCGCGCGAGCAGCCGCTCGCCCGCCTCGGTCAAGGACACGCTGCGCGTGGTCCGGTTGAACAGGCGCACCCCGAGCCGTTGCTCGAGGCCGCCGATCGCCGAACTCAGCGTCGACGGCGCGAGCCGCAGCGCCCGCGCCGCGCTCGCGAACCCCGCATGGCGGGCGACGGCGACGAAACATTCCATCTGGGCGTACGGGGTGCCGCGCATTATTCGACTCCATCAAACAATGTATTCGAATTATATGGTGTATCTGAAAGAATGCGGCTGCCGTATCATGGGCGCCGTTCACCCAGGAATCCACCGACCATGACCGACGAAGACACCGCGCGCGCCACCAGCTGGTTCGCCCGGCATCGCGGCTGGCTGATGATCGGCGTGCCGCTGGTCATGCTGGTCGCGGGCGTATGGTTTGCGCTCGCGATGGCCCGTTACCAGAGCACCGACGACGCGTACGTGCGCGCCGCCAGGGTGTCGATCAGCGCGAACGTATCCGCACGCGTGCGCAGCGTCGACGTGAAGGACAACCAGCTCGTGCGGCGCGGCCAGGTGCTGTTCCGCCTCGAGGACACCCGCTTCCTGATCGCCGAGCGCAACGCCGCCGCGCGGCTCGCCGCGACCCGCCTGCAGATCGGCGCGTTGAAGGCCAACTATCGGCAGCGGCTCGCGGACCTGCAGGCCGCGCGCGACGAGCTCGCGTACCAGCGCCGTGAGTACGCGCGGCAGCGGCGGCTCGCCGCGAGCGGGATCACCTCGCGCGCGCGGCTCGACCAGGCCCGGCAGGCGCTGCAGTCGGCCGAACAGACGGTCGAGGCGCGGTCCGAGGAGGCGGCGACCGTGCTCGCGAGCCTCGGCGGCCGGCCGGACATCGCGATCGACGACCATCCGCTGGTGCGCGAGGCCCGGGCGGCGCTCGATCGGGCGCAGCTCGACATCTCCTACACGACCGTTTACGCGCCGATCGACGGCATCGTGACCCAGGTCGACCGGCTCCAGCCCGGCGACTACGTGACCGCGGCGACGCCGGTGTTCGCGCTGGTCTCGAACCGCGA
>JAKBCG010000039.1 GCA_021808035.1 Pseudomonadota bacterium | reverse complement strand
TTCGTCGGTATGGCAAATGCCGGTCGCCTTGATCTCGACCAGCACCTCGCCGGCCCTCGGGCCGTCGAGATCGACGGTGATCACTTCGAGCGGCTTGCCCGCGGCATGGGCCACGGCGGCTTTGGTCTTCATGAGGGATCCTCGTGGATGGAGAGCCGCTACCGTAAATCAACCGACGGCGACTTGGAAGCCGTCATCCGCGCCGGTCCGCGCGCGGCCCATACGAAAAACGCCCCGGCGGCGGTGCCGCCGGGGCGTCGAATGTCCGTCGAGACGCCGCGTCAGGGGAACGCGCGGCGCCGGTGTCGACGTTACTTCTTTTCCGACTTCTTCGCGGCCTTCTTCTTCGCCGCCTTCTTCATCATCTTCTTGTGCCACTTCTTGTGGCTCCACTTCTTGTGGTGCATCGCCTTCTTCATCGCGTGATGCTTGACGTGATGAACGACGTGCTTCGTTTCCTTCTTCGGCGCGGTCGCGGCCGGAGCGGTGCCCTGGGCCGAGGCGACCGGCGCGATCGCCAGCGAACCGGCGGCCAAGCCCAACGCCATCACCGCGCTCAACATCATGCTAGTGGACTTCTTCATGTTCAACTCCCGAGTGAGTGTTCAAAACCAGGGACGAGAATACGCGGTCCTTGCCTGAATCCACGGATATGAAGATCATTTCACCTGTGCGACCGGGTTCGCCGCGGACAATCCGGCCGGATCATTAAGAGACGTTCACAATGGCGAATGTCGCCGGCGCCTTGGGCTCTTCCTCATCGTCGCGGCGCGCAACTGCCGCAACAGATACGCGACGATCGCGACGTTGAGAACGACGATGATGGCCTTGCCGAGACCCGGCGCCGACGCGAGCCGCCACACCTCGAACGGAATCAGCGAGCCGGTGATCACGATCGTGAGCCATTCCGCCCAGCGGCGCCGCATCCACAGCCCCGCTCCCTCGACTGCGAACACGGCCGCATACGCGAGCGTGACCCAGCCAAGCGCCTGGACGCGCGCGGGGCTCAGCCCGCTGAACCACGCGAGCAGCGCGACGACGGCATCGTGTTCCGGGCCCGCGCGCAGCGTCGATGCCCAGCCGAACAGGCTCGCGAGCACCGACGCATCGCGCAGCTTCAGCTCCCCGTACGCGGCGGCGAGCAGCAGCGCGACCTTCAGGATCTTGTAGACCGCGATCGCACGCAGGAAACCAAAGCGTGGCGCTGCGGGAGACGGTTTCATCGGGCGCCGTGCTCAGGCAGGATTCTCGAGATTGAACACCGCATTCGCGTCATCGTACGCGAACGCCTCCGCATATCGCCCCCAGTGCACGACCGTCCGCAGCGTGTCCTCGGCGTCCGATTCGCTCATGAAGTCCTCGAGTTCGTCGATGAACCGGCTCTTGCGCGCCGAGTGCGACGCCCGTTCGTCGAGTACGCGCCGGATGTGGGCCGCGAGCGGCACGTAGGCGAGCAGGTGGCGCCGGTACAAGCGCTTGCGCTCGTCGATGTCCGCCTGCGCGAACGCGATCCCGTCGGACGTGAGCTTCAGATCGCCCCCCTCGAGCTCGGCGAGCCGCATCATCTGCAGCGTTTCGGCGACCGGAAACAGCTCGTCGATCTCCATCTGCAGGTCCGATGCGATCTTCGGCAGGTCGGCCGTCCCGTTGAACGGCGGCGCGGCGACCGCCTCGATCAGGCCCGCCTGCGCGTTCGACGACACCGGCGGCAACACGCTGCCGATCCCGAGTCCGGGGAAGCGCTCGTGCCGGCCGGGCGAGGCGGTCTGCTCGGGGCGCGCGGTCATCGCGACGTAGATCCGCTCGACGAGTTCGCGGAAGCTCGGGTCGAGACGGTTGCGCGGCTGCGTCAATCCGACCTGGATCTCGGACAGGATCCGCCCCGGATTGCTGCCGAACACCAGGATCCTGTCGCACATCAGCACCGCTTCCTCGATGTTGTGCGTGACCAGGACGACCCCCTTGATCGGCATGCGCCCCTCGGACCACAGGTCCAGGAAGTCGGTGCGCAGCGTCTCCGCGGTCAGCACGTCGAGCGCGGAAAAGGGCTCGTCCATCAACAGGATGTTCGGGTGCACGACCAGTGCGCGCGCGAATCCCACCCGCTGCCGCATCCCGCCCGAGAGCTCGCGCGGATACGCCGACTCGAACCCGTCGAGCCCGATCAGGTCGATCGCGGCCAGGGACCGCTGGCGGATCTCGGCCTTCGGCAGGCGCTGCGCCTCGAGACCGAGCGCGACGTTCTCGAACACGGTGAGCCACGGGAACAGCGCGAAGCTCTGGAAGACCATCGCGATGCCGGGCGGAGGACCGTGGATCGGCCGGCCGAGGTACACGAGGTCTCCCTTGGTCGGCTCGGTCAGCCCCGCGATCAGGCGCAACAAGGTCGACTTGCCGGATCCGGAGCGGCCCAGGAGGCCGACGATCTCGCCCTCGTTCACCTCGAGGTTCATTCCGTCGAGCACGAGGAGCTCGCCCCCGTCCGGTTTCGGGAACGCCTTGCGAACGCCGGTGCAGGTGAGTAGCCGCGGTGTGACGTTCATCTCGTACCGTCTTCAGCTCAGCCGATACCGTCGTTCGGCGTAGTAGTACAGCGGCCGCCAGAACAGGCGGTTGAGAGCGACCACGAACAAGCTCATCACCGCGACGCCGAGCACGATCCGGTTGAAGCGCCCCGCGGCGGTCGCGGTCGCAATGTACGAACCGAGGCCCCGCGCCTCGATCTGCGTATGCCCCCAGTTCACGAACTCGGCGACCTGCGCGGCGTTCCACGATCCACCCGACGCGGTGATCGCTCCGGTCACGTAGTACGGCAGCACCCCCGGCAACGCCACCTTGCGCCACCAGAGCCAGCCCTTGACGCCGAGATTCGCGGAGACCTGCCGCAGTTCCGTCGGCAGCGCCGCCGCGCCGGCGATCACGTTGAAGAGGATATACCACTGGGTACCGAGGATCATCAGCGGACTCAGCCAGATGTCGGGCCGCAGGCGCCAGACGACGATCGCGTAGATCACGACCGGGAACAGCAGGTTCGCCGGGAACGCGGCCATGAACTGTGCGATCGGCTGCACGATCTCGGCGACGCGGGGCCGCAGTCCGACCCAGATCCCGATCGGCACCCAGATCAAGCTCGCGAGCAAGATCAACGCGAACACCCGGATCATCGTCAGCACCGCGAGCCCGACGACGTGGAAGAACTCGGCGGGATCGGTGTGCGCGACCAGGTCGGTCGCGATCCGCCAGACGCCGAGCGCGACCAGCACCGCGACGACGCCGACCCAGATCCGGTCCTGGCGGCCACCGCGGCGCCCCGGCGCCGCCTCCGGTGGCCGCGGATCCTCGCGCCGCACCGCGCGGCTCGTCCACAGCACCGTCGCGTGGAACGCGAGCTTCGCCGCCTGGATCAACCGCGAACGGCGCATCATCGTGAGCGCCCAGGACCGCGGCTCGTGCGCGCCGGGTTCCTGCTCGACGCGAAATCGGTCGACCCAGGCGACCAGCGGACGGAACATCAGCTGATCGTAGGCGAGGATCACCAGGAACATCGTCAGGATCGCCCAGCCGATCGCGGCCAGATCGCGCCGCTCGATCGCGAGCGCGATGTACGACCCGACACCCGGCAAGGTCACGTTGGTACGCCCGACGCTGATCGACTCGGAGGCCACGACGAAGAACCAGCCCCCGGACATCGACATCATCATGTTCCAGATGAGCGCCGGCAGCCCGAACGGCACCTCGAGCTGCCAGAACCGCATCCAGGGCGACAACCGGAACGATTCGGCCGCCTCGGTGAGTTCCGTCGGCACGGTGCGCAGCGACTGGTAGAAGCTGAACGCCATGTTCCATGCCTGGCTCGTGAAGATCAGGAAGATCGACGCGAACTCCGCACCGAGCACCCGTCCGGGCGCGAGCGACATGAAGAACACGTAGGTCACCGACAGGAACCCGAAGATCGGGACCGACTGCAGGATGTCGAGGATCGGCACGAGGAGCTTCCCGGCCCGCTCGCTCTTCGCGGCCCAGGTCGCATAGGTCAGCGTGAATACCAGCGACGCGATCATCGCGAGCAGCATCCGCAGCGTCGTCCGCGCCGCGTACTCCGGCAGGTGCCCGGGGTCGAGCGACATCGGCGACACCGCGAGCTGCGACAGCGGCACGAACATGCCCCGCGCCGCGTTGCCGAGGAACGCGATCAGCCCCAGCACCACCGCGAACGCGGCGAGGTCCCAGCGCGAGGTGATCTCGCGCAGGAAGCCGAATGACCCGGGCCGGCCTGCGCCCGGCGCGTCGTCGTCTGGGATGGAGTCGCTCATTAAGCGTCGACTCGTGATGACCGTCTGCGTGCGTCATTTTCGCAAGACAATCGACGCATAAGCTAGTATTGTTTGCGCCCTCAGCCGGCCGCGGACCCGCGGCGGCGCCGACACCCACGACTCCCGACGATGCCCGAAGGAATCGCGATCCAACCCACGACGTCCGCGCCTGCGGATGCGACGCGCTTCAAGATCCTCGGCGCGATCAGTTTCTCGCACTTCCTCAACGACATGATGCAGTCGTTGATCGTCGCGATCTACCCGCTGCTGAAGGGCTCGTTCAACCTGAGCTTCGTGCAGATCGGCCTCATCACGTTCACCTATCAGCTGTGCGCCTCGATGCTGCAACCGCTGGTCGGCGCCTACACGGACCGCCATCCGCAGGCGCATTCGCTGAGTTTCGGGATGAGCCTCACCCTGATCGGCATGGTCACCCTCGCGTTCGCGCCGAACTACGCCACGGTATTGCTCGCCGCCGCGTTGATCGGCTGCGGCTCGGCGATTTTCCATCCGGAATCATCGCGCATCGCGCGACTCGCGTCCGGCGGGCGGCACGGCCTCGCGCAATCGATCTTCCAGGTCGGCGGCAACACCGGGAGCGCGACCGGGCCGCTGCTCGCCGCCTGGATCATCCTGCCGCATGGCCGTTCGAGCGTCGCCTGGTTCGCGGCCGCGGCGCTGCTCGCCGTTCTGGTGCTGTGGAACGTCGGCGCCTGGTACCGGCGGGCGCACCTCGCCGCGCCGGCGCGCGCCGGGAAGCCCCGGCCGGCGGCGAGCCCGGTGCCGCGCGCGACCGTCGTGCGCACGCTCGCGATCCTGATGGTGCTGCTGTTCTCGAAGTATTTCTATCTCGCGAGCATCGGCAGCTATTACGTGTTCTACCTGATGGCGAAATTCCGGCTGTCGATGGCCCATGCGCAGATCTGCCTGTTCGTGTTCCTGTTCGCGGTCGCGCTCGGCACGATGTTCGGCGGACCGATCGGCGATCGGATCGGGCGCAAACGCGTGATCTGGGCGTCGATTCTCGGGATCGCGCCGTTCACGCTCGCGCTTCCGTACGTCGACCTCGGTTGGACGATCGGCCTGTCGTTCCTGGTCGGCCTGATCCTCGCGTCGGCGTTCTCGGCGATCCTCGTCTATGCGCAGGAGCTGCTGCCCGGCAAGGTCGGCACCGTGTCCGGGCTGTTCTTCGGTCTCGCGTTCGGTTTCGGCGGGATCGGCGCGGCCGTGCTCGGCGCGCTCGCGGACTGGCGCGGAATCGAGTTCGTGTACCGGGTCTGCGCGTTCCTGCCGCTACTCGGCGCGACCGCCGCCTTCCTGCCGGACATCGAGCGCGGCCGACGCGTCTAGCGCGGCGAGGATCCCGGCGAGCAGCCGGTTCGGGCTCGGCGGGCAGCCGGGGACGACGACGTCGACCGGAATCACGTTCGCGACGGCGCCGAGGCTCGGACCGCCGCAACCGAACACCCCCCCGTCACGGCCGCAATCTCCGATGGCGACGACGAGTTTCGGGTCGGGCGTCGCCTCGTAGACCCGCAGCAGCGGATCGCGCATCGCGGTGGTCACCGGTCCGCTGACGAGCAGCAGGTCCGCGTGGCGCGGGCTCGCGACGAAATGCACGCCGAGTCCTTCGATGTTGTAGATCGGATTCGTGAGCGCATTCACCTCGAGCTCGCAGCCGTTGCACGATCCGGCGTCGACCATGCGTATCGCGAGCGCACGCCCCAGGATCCCGAGGATCCGCTGCTCCAGCACCGCGCGGATCCGCAGCGTGGGGTCCGGCGCCGGCACCGGCTCCGTCACGATGCCGGTCCGTTGGATCTGGCGTAAGGTCTTCAGCACCCTCCCTCCTTCGCGGCGCGCCTAGAGGTCGTGGCCGCTGTACGACAAATTGAACGACTTGTTGATCAGCGGGAAGTCCGGAACGATGTTGTCGATCACCGCGTGCTCGAGCGCCGGCCAGTTCTGCCAGGACGGATCGTGCGGATGGCAGCGGCGGATGCGCCCGCCGGCCGCCGTCGCGAGCGCGACCAGCACCGGGCCGCGCCAACCCTCGACCGCTCCGACCCCGAACGCGGCCGGCGCCGGCGCGACGACCGCCACCCGCAAATCGCCGCCCGGCAATTGCGCGAGGATCCGCCGCCCGAGCCGGCAGGACTCCAGCAGTTCGTCGAAACGCACCGCGACCCGCGCGGCCACGTCCCCGGACACCGCGCCGCCGATCGCCGGGCGCAGCTCCTCGTAGGGCGGGAAGCGAAGGTCGCGGCGCAGATCCTGGACCTGGCCGCTCGCGCGACCGGCGAGGCCGGTGAGCCCGAGTCGCGCCGCGAGATCCGGCGCGATCGCGCCGGTGCCGGTGAATCGGTCGCGTACGCCCGCATGCTCCTCGTAGATCCCTCGCAGCACCACGCTCTCGGCGCCGACCTCGGCGAGGCATCGGTCGAGCGCGGTGGCTGCGTCGGGCGGCAACTCGCGCGAGACTCCACCCGGCACCACCCAGTCCATCGCATACCGCTGGCCGAGCGCGTGTTCGGTCGCGCGGAGCACCTGTTCCTTGAGGCGGGAGAACTGGGTGAGCCCGAACGCGAAACCGGCGTCGTTGCCGAGCGCGCCGAGATCGCCGAGATGGTTGGCGATGCGTTCGAGTTCGAGCGCGAGCGCGCGCAGCCACTGCGCGCGCCGCGGGATCCGAACACCCCACTGCGACTCCAACGCGATGCAATACGCCCAGGAATACGCGACCGCCGAATCGCCCGAGACCCGCGCCGCGAGCCGGGAGCCGTCGAGCGCGGCGAACTCGAGGAAACGCCGTTCGATGCCCTTGTGCGCGAAGCCGAGTCGCTGTTCGAGCCGCAGCACCTTCTCGCCGACGACCGAGAAGCGAAAATGTCCCGGCTCGATGATCCCGGCGTGAACCGGTCCGACCGGGATCTCGTGCACACCGTCGCCTTCGACGCGGACGAACTCATAGGCTTCGCCGGGCGCATGCCGCAGCCAGGGCCGATGATCCGGATCGGTCGATCGCAGCCCGTGAAGGTCACGGATCGCCCGCTGCATCCGCCCGGCGAACGGGTAGAGATCCTGCAGCCCGGGATACGGATCGTCCGCGACGGCCGGCGCGTCGCACACGAGCTCGGCGATCCACAGGCCGGCCGCGGTCTGGTACGCGGCGAACACCGCCGGACGACCCGCGGTCGCGTCCTGCCCCCAGAGCGCGAGCAATCGCCCGCCGGACGCGGCCACGTCCTCGGCGAGGCGGCGCCAGTCCTCCGCGCCGACACGCAGAGGGCGGACCGCGGCATCGTCCGCGATCGGCTCGAAGGCCGCGAGCCAGTGCCGCAGCGGCATCTCACCCACCCCCGCCGATCAGCCGCGCCGCCGCACCGTACCAGGTCGCGAGGAACGGCGGGATGAACAGGCCGAGCATCAGCACCAGACCCAGATGGACGAACACCGGCAGCAGCGCCGGCGAGTGCGGCAGCCGCCGCAGCGTCGTGTCGCCGAACACCATCGACTGGACCCGCGAGAAGATCGCCGCGAACGCGACCGCGAAACTCAGCAGCAGGATCGGCGTCGTCCAGGGATGATCGCGCATCGCCGTCGTGAGGATCAGGAACTCGCTCGCGAACACCCCGAAGGGTGGAACGCCGAGGATCGCGAGCGCACCGATCATCAGCCCCCAGCCGACCGTCGGGCTCACGGTCGCGAGGCCGCGGATGCGCTCGATCGACTGCGAACCGGACTTCTGCGCCGCATGGCCGGCCGCGAAGAAGATCGCGGACTTCGTCAGCGAGTGCACGGTCATGTGCAGCAGCGCCGCGAAATTCGCGACCGGTCCTCCCATGCCGAACGCGAACGCGACCAGCCCCATGTGCTCGATCGAGGAGAACGCGAACAGCCGCTTGATGTCCCGTTGACGCCACAGCGAGAACGAGGCGACCAGGACCGAGACCAGGCCGAAGCCCATCAACATCCGCCCCGGCCAGGCCGAGTGCAACGATCCCTCGACCAGCACCTTGCAGCGAACGACCGCGTAGAGCGCGACGTTGAGCAGCAGGCCGGAGAGCACCGCCGAGATCGGTGTCGGACCCTCCGCGTGAGCGTCCGGCAGCCAGTTGTGCAGCGGCACCAGTCCGGTCTTCGTGCCGTAGCCGACCAGCAGGAACACGAACGCGATGCTGAGCACCCGCGGCTCGAGCTGACCCTTGACCGCGTCGAGATGGGTCCACAGCAGCGCCCCGACGCCCTGCGCGCCGAGCACCCGCTCCGCGGCGATGTACAGCAGGATCGTGCCGAACAGCGCCTGCGCGATGCCGACGCCGCACAGGATGAAGTACTTCCAGCCCGCCTCGAGGGCCGCCGGGGTGCGGTACAAGGCCACCAGCAGCACCGTCGACAGGGTCGCCGCCTCCATCGCGACCCACATCAGGCCGAGGTTGTTCGTCGTGAGCGCGAGCAGCATCGTGCCGATGAACAGCTGATACATCGCGTGATACAGGCGCAGCGCCCCGGGGCTCACCCGGCGGTCGTCCGCCTCGATGCGCATGTACGGCCGCGAGAACAGCGAGGTCGTGAGCCCGACGAACGCCGTCAGGGCCACCAGGAATGCGTTGAACGGGTCGATGAAGAACTCGTCGTTCGCGAACGTCGCATCGCCGCGCGTCGCGACCCGCCATGCGAGCGTGGCCGCGGCCGCGAACGTCGCCAGGCTGAACGCGGTGTTCACCTCCGGCGCGCGTCGCCCGGCGCCGGTCCAGGCGAGCACGAACGCGCCGGCCAACGGGGTCACGAGCAGCGCGAGCAGGTCCATTCAGCGTCCTCCCTGGTGCGATTCCAGGCGGTCGAGATCGAGGCTGTCGAACTGCTCGCGGATCTGGAAGAAGAACACGCCGAGCACCAGCATCGCCACCAGCACGTCGAGCGCGACACCGAGCTCGACGACCATCGGCATCCCGTACGTCGCGCTCATCGCTCCGAAGAACAGCCCGTTCTCCATCGACAGGAAGCCGATGACCTGCGACATCGCCTTGCGGCGCGTGATCATCGTCAGGAAGGCGAGCAGGATCACCGCGACCGCGATCCCGATCGCGCTGCGGGTCGCGGTGCTCGCGAGCGCGGAGACCGGTTGCGCGAGCCCGAACGAGAACACGACGATCAGCACGCCGACGAGCATCGTGCCCGGGATGTTGAGCAACGGATCCGTGTCCCAGTAGACGCCGAGCCGCCGGATCATGCGCCGCAGCAGCCACGGCAGCGCGAGCACCTTGAGCGAGAGCGTCAGCGCGGCCGACAGCAGCAGGTTGCCGTCGCCGGTGCGCCACGCGAGCAGCAAGGTCGCCGCGCACAGCACCCCTCCCTGCAGCGCGAACAGCTCGACCAGGGTGGCGACGCGACGCTGCGCTAGCATCGCGAACGACAGCAGCAGCAGCAGCGCCGCGAGCGAGTCGAGCAGTTGCATCACGAACGGGGTATGGGCCATCGGTTCAAGCTCCGAGCAGCAGGTGCACGAGCATGCCGAGCACCGCGAACAGGAACGCCGCCGCGAGGAACTCCGGCGCGCGGAACACCCGCAGCTTCGCCGACGCGGTCTCGATCAGCGCGAGCGCCGCGCCGGCGACCACGAGCTTCGCGGCGAGCGCGGGGATCGCGGCGGCGAGCGCGAACGGTCCGGTGACGCCGGTCGCGGTGCCCCAGGGAATGAACAGCGCGAAGCCGATGCACGCGTAGTTCATCAGCTTCAGGGCGGATGCGAACTCCATCAGCGCGAGGTGCCGCGCGGAGTACTCGAGCAGCATCGCCTCGTGGATCATCGTCAACTCGAGATGGGTCGCCGGGTTGTCGATCGGCAGGCGGCCGTTCTCGGCGAGCAGCACCATCGTGAACGCGACGCCGATGAACGCGAGGCTCGGCGACAGCGTGATCGGCCCGGTCGCGAGGCGCTCCGCGATCGACGGCAACGCGGTGGTCGACGAGGTCAGCGCGGCGACGAAGATCACCATCAGGAGCGCCGGCTCCGCGAGGAATCCGACCATCATCTCGCGGCGCGCGCCGAGCGTTCCGAACGGCGTGCCGACGTCCATCGCGGCGAGCGCGAGGAACATGCGCGCGGTCGCGAACAGACCGACCAACGCGATCGCGTCGGCCGCGGGGCTGAACGGCAGGCGTGTACCCATGGACGGGATCACCGCCGCCGCGGCCAGCATCGTCGCGAACACCACGTAGGGCGCGACCCGGAACAGCGGCGAGGCGTTCGTCGCGATCACCGCGTCCTTGTGGAAGAGCTTGCGGATGCCGCGGTAGACCTGCCACAGCGGCGGCGCCCGCCGGTTCTGCAGCCACGCACGGCATTGGTTCACCCAGCCCTGGAACAACGGCGCGACCACGAGCGCCGCGACCACTTCGAGCACCTGTGTCAGCCAGTCGATGGGTCTCATAGCACCAGCGCGAGCAGCAAGCACAGCGTCGCGAGCGCATAGAGCAGGTAGGTCGAGATCCGGCCCCGCTGGAACACCGCGCAGAACTCGGCGCCGCGGTCGACCCAGCCCGCGAGCGGCTCGTACAGCGCGCGCCAGACCCGATCGCCGATCTCGACCGAATAGCGCGGCGCCGCATCGAACGGCGTCGGCAGGCTGCGCCGCATCGCGAACCACGGGGTGAACAGGTGGCGGATCGGTTGCCCGAAGCCCTCGGCGGTATCCTGCGTCCGCCCGGTCAGGGCATCGCCGCCGCAGGTCCACGGCGGTGCGCGGCGTACCAGCCGGCGATAGGTCAGACGGACCACGAGCACGGTGAGCAGGACGCCCGCGATCACCGTCCCCGCGAAGAGCTGCGGCGCATACGATATCGATTGCGGACCGAGGGGCGCCAGCATCCACCACGATCCGCCGCCCGCCGGCAAGGCGCCGACGCCGAGGCTGCTCGCGACCTTGCCGAGCGCCGGCACCACCATCGCGGGCAGCAGCCCGAGCGCGACACAGCCGAGTGCGAGCCAGCCGAGTCCCGCCCGCTCCATCCATCCCGCGTCATGGGCGGTGGCGAGCGCGGCCTCGCGCGGCTGGCCGAGGAACACGACGCCGTAGAACTTGACCATCACGTAACCGGCGAGTGCCGCGACCAGCGCGACCAGGCCGGCGCCGAGCGGCAGCAGCATGTCGACGAACGGATACGGCACTTCGTGGGCGTGCAGGAAGGCTTGCAACAGCAGCCACTCGGAGACGAAGCCGTTCAGCGGCGGCAGTCCCGCGATCGCGAGCACGCCGACGAGGGTGAGCCAGGCGACCCAGGGCATCCGGTGGATCAGGCCGCCAAGCCGGCCGAGATTGCGCTCGCCGGTCGAGTGGAGCACCGAACCGGTGCCGAGGAACAGCAGGCTCTTCATGAACGCATGGTTCAAGGCGTGGTAGAGGACCGCGATCAACGCGAGCGTCGCGACGGCCGGCATCGCGGCGCCGTGGAACACCATCGCGAGACCGATTCCGGTGAACAGGATCCCGACGTTCTCGATCGAGGAGTACGCGAGCAGGCGCTTCATGTCGGTCTGGGCCGCGGCGAATACGATGCCGTAGAGCGCGCTGAACAGCCCGAGCGCGACCGGCACGAGCCCCCACCAGGCCGGCAGCCCGTGCAGCAGGTCGAACACGACCCGCAGCATCCCGTAGATCGCGATCTTCAGCATCACGCCGCTCATCAACGCCGACACCGGCGAGGGCGCGGCGGGGTGGGCCTCCGGCAGCCAGACGTGCAGCGGCACGAGCCCCGCCTTCGCCCCGAAGCCCGCGAGCGCGAGCAGGAACGCGGCCGCGGCCCAGCCGCCGGAAAGGTGTGCGGTGCGCATCGCGTCGAACGTGAAGTGCCAGCTCCCGCCCTGCAGCACACCGAAGCACAGCAGGATCGCGAGCGCACCGAGGTGCGCCATCAGCAGGTACAGGAAGCCGGCGCGGCGGATCTCGCCGATCCGGTGCTGCGACGTGACCAGGAAGTACGACGACAACGCCATCGTCTCCCAGGCGACCATGAACGCGTAGGCGTCGTCGGCGAGCAGCACGAACCCCATGCTCGCGAGGAACAGGTGGTATTCGAAGCACAGCAAGCCGGGCGCGGTGCCCTGCCCGACGCGAAAGTAGCCGGCGCCGAACAGCGAGATCCCGGCGCTCGCGGCGCCGAGCAGCACGAGGAACGCCGCCGACAGCGGGTCGAGCCGCAGGTGCATCGGCAGCGCCGGCAGGCCGAT
>JAKBCG010000038.1 GCA_021808035.1 Pseudomonadota bacterium | reverse complement strand
GGATGCGACCCCCGCCGCGAGCGACGCAGGTCAGCGGATCGTCGGCGACCACGACCGGCAGGCCGGTTTCCTCCATCAGCAACTTGTCGACGTCGCGCAGGAGCGCGCCGCCGCCGGTGAGCACGATGCCGCGCTCCGCGACGTCCGCACCGAGTTCGGGCGGGGTCTGCTCGAGCGCCTGCTTCACCGCGCCGACGATTCCCTGCAGTGGCTCCTGCAGAGCCTCGAGGATCTCGTTCGAGTTCAGGGTGAAGCTGCGCGGGACGCCCTCCGAGAGGTTGCGTCCCTTCACCGATATCTCGCGGACCTGCTGGCCCGGGTAGGCCGAACCGATCTCGAGCTTGATCCGCTCGGCGGTCGCCTCGCCGATCAGGATCCCGTAGTTGCGACGCACGTAATTCGTGATCGCCTCGTCGAACTTGTCGCCGCCGATCCGCACGCTCGCCGCATAGACGATCCCGTTCAGCGAGATCACCGCGACCTCGGACGTGCCACCGCCGATGTCGAGCACCATCGAGCCCCGGGCCTCCTGGACGGGCAAGCCCGCGCCGACCGCGGCCGCCATCGGCTCCGGCACGATGTCGACGCTGCGGGCGCCGGCGCCTTCGGCGGATTCCTTGATCGCGCGCCGCTCGACCTGGGTCGAGCCGAACGGCACGCACACCAGCACGCGAGGGCTCGGGCTCAGGAAGCGGTTCCCGTGCACCTTCTTGATGAAGTACTGGAGCATCTTCTCGGTGTAGGTGAAGTCCGCGATCACGCCGTCCTTCATCGGTCGGACCGCGGTGATGTGGCCCGGCGTGCGGCCGAGCATGTTCTTCGCTTCGACGCCGACCGCAACGATGACCTTGCCGCCGCGCGTCGGCTCGTCCTGGACGGCGACGACCGAGGGCTCGTTCAGCACGATCCCGCGCTCGCGGACGTAGATCAGCGTGTTCGCGGTGCCGAGATCGATGGAGAGGTCATTGGAAAAATAACCCCGGAGACGTTTGAACATACGGAGTGTGATCGCCGAAAAGGAGGGGATGAAGAGAGTTGCCGTAATTTAACAACCGTGACGACTTTCAGCAAGGCGACGTGTATGATTCCCGATCCCATATCGTACGAGTGTTCGCCCCGCACCCCGGTCCCATCCGATGAGCCTCACGAGTCGAGACGTCGAAAAGATCGCGCATCTCGCGCGCCTGGGCATCACCGACCCGGAAAAGCCGGTCTACGCCGCCAACCTGTCGAAGATCGTCGAATTCGTCGATCAGCTCGCGCGCGCCAAGACCGACGGGGTCACGCCGATGGCCCATCCGCTCGAGGGCCTCACGCAGCGGCTGCGCGCCGACGAGGTCACCGAAGCCGATGACCGCGAGAAATACCAGCGCAACGCCGCCGCGGTCCAGGCGGGCCTGTACCTGGTGCCGAAGGTGATCGAGTGAGCTGGCATGCCCGGTCGATCGCCGAACTCGCCGCCGCGCTCGAGCGCGGCGAGATCTCGAGCGTGGCACTCACCCGCCATTTCCTCGACCGGATCAGCGGGCTCAACGGGGCGTTGAACGCGCTGATCACGGTCACCGCCGATCAGGCGCTCGCGGCCGCGGCCGTCGCCGATCGCCGACGCGCCGCCGGCGAACGCGGGCCGTTGCTCGGCATCCCGCTCATCCACAAGGACATCTTCTGCACCGACGGGGTCCGCACCAGCTGTGGATCGCGGATGCTCGACAACTTCGTCGCGCCCTACGACGCGACCGTGGTCGCGCGGCTGAAGGCGGCGGGCGCGGTCATGCTCGGCAAGGCGAACATGGACGAGTTCGCGATGGGCTCCTCCAACGAGACGAGCTTCTACGGTCCGGTGCGCAATCCCTGGGACCTCGACAAGGTCCCGGGCGGGTCGTCGGGCGGTTCGGCCGCCGCGGTCGCGGCGCGCCTCGCGCCGTTCTCGACCGGCACCGATACCGGCGGGTCGATCCGCCAGCCCGCGGCCCTGTGCGGCGTCACCGGTATCAAGCCGACCTATGGGCGGGTGTCCCGGTACGGGATGATCGCGTTCGCCTCCAGCCTCGACCAGGCGGGCGTGCTCGCGCGTTCCGCGGCGGACGCCGCGGTCGCGCTCGGCGCGATCGCCGGCTTCGACCCGCGGGATTCGACCAGCGTCGACGCGCCGGCCACCGACTACACCGCGGCGCTCGATGCGCCGCTCAGGGGCTTGCGGCTCGGACTCGTGAAGGAGTTCTCCGAGTCGCTCGAGCCGCGCAACGGCGCGCTGATCGCCGCGACGCTGGATGCGTTCCGCGCGCTCGGGGCGGAGACGACGACCGTGAGCCTGCCCAGCCTGCCGCTGTCGGTCCCGACCTATTACGTGGTCGCGCCCGCGGAATGCTCGTCGAACCTGTCGCGCTTCGACGGCGTGCGCTTCGGCTACCGGTGCGCGGATCCGCGCGACCTGCGGGATCTGTACGAGCGGTCGCGCGGCGAGGGGTTCGGCGCCGAGGTGAAGCGCCGGATCATGACCGGCACCTACGTGCTCTCGGCGGGATATTTCGACGCGTACTACTTGAAGGCGCAACAGGTGCGCCAGCTGATCGCCGGCGAATTCCGCGCCGCCTTCCAGCAGGTCGATCTGCTGATCGGACCGACCACGCCGACGCCGGCGTTCGGGATCGGCGCGAAGATCGACGACCCGGTCACGATGTATCTGAACGACATCTACACGATCGGCGCGAATCTCGCGGGCCTGCCCGCGATCTCCGCGCCGTGCGGCTTCGTCGACGGCCTGCCGATGGGCGTGCAGCTGATCGGGCCGCACTTCGCCGAGGGCCGGCTGCTGAACGCCGTGCATCGCTATCAAACCGCGACCGATTGGCACGTTCGCGCCGCGCCGGGATACGCATGATGAAGGATTGGGAAGTCGTCATCGGACTCGAGATCCATGCGCAGCTCGCGACCCGGTCGAAGATCTTCTCGGGGGCCGCGACCGCGTACGGCGCGCCGCCGAACACCCAGGCCTGCCTGGTCGACCTCGCGTACCCCGGCGTGCTGCCGGTGTTGAACGCCGAGGCGGTGCGGATGGCGGTGAAGTTCGGGCTCGCGATCGGCGCGCAGATCGCCGAGCGTTCGATCTTCGCCCGCAAGAACTACTTCTATCCGGATCTGCCGAAGGGCTATCAGATCAGCCAGTACGAGCAGCCGATCGTCGGGCGCGGCGCGCTCGAGATCGTCCTCGACGACGGCGCGACCCGGCGGATCGGCATCACCCGCGCGCACCTGGAGGAGGATGCAGGGAAGTCGCTGCACGAGGGCCTCGCGAACGCGACCGGGATCGACCTCAACAGGGCGGGCACGCCGCTGCTGGAGATCGTCTCGGAGCCCGACATGCGTTCGGCGAAGGAAGCGGTCGCGTACATGAAGAAGGTGCACACGCTGGTGCGCTACCTCGAGATCTGCGACGGCAACATGCAGGAGGGTTCGTTCCGCTGCGACGCGAACGTGTCGGTGAGGCCGCGGGGTGCGGCGAAGTTCGGCACGCGCGCGGAGATCAAGAACCTCAACTCCTTCCGCTTCGTCGAGAAGGCGATCCAACACGAGGTCGCCCGGCAGATCGAGCTCATCGAGAGCGGCGGCACCGTGGTTCAGGAGACCCGGCTCTACGATTCGGACCGGGACGAGACCCGTTCGATGCGCTCGAAGGAGGAGGCGAACGACTACCGCTACTTCCCCGACCCGGACCTGCTGCCGCTCGCGATCGAGCGGGCGTTCATCGAGGCGGTCCGCGCGAGCTTGCCGGAACTGCCGGATCAGAAGGCCGCGCGTTTCGTGTCCGAATACCAGCTCTCGGGCTACGACGCGGGCGTCCTGTCGGCGAGCCGCGAGACCGGCGCCTATTTCGAGGCGGTGGTCGGGCGCGTCGGCGCCGCGCACGCGAAGCTCGCGGCGAACTGGGTCATGGGCGAGTTGTCGTCGGCGCTCAACCGGGAGAACCTCGAGATCGACGCGGCGCGCATCGACCCGCAGCGGCTCGGCGGACTGCTGGAGCGCGTCATCGACGGCACGATCTCCGGCAAGCTCGCGAAGGACGTGTTCGAGGCGATGTGGACGGAAGGACGCGACGCGGATGCGGTCATCGAGGCGAAGGGGCTGCGCCAGATCACCGACGCCGGCGCGATCGCGAAGGCGATCGACGAGGTCATCGCCGCCAATCCGAAGCAGCTCGCGGACTACCGCGCCGGCAAAGACAAGCTGTTCGGGTTCTTCGTCGGCCAGGTGATGAAGGCGACCGGCGGCAAGGCGAATCCGGCGCAGCTCAACGACCTGCTGAAGGCGAAGCTCGGCGGCGGCTAGACGATGCGCGACCGCGACGGACTGCGCCGCTTCCTGTTCGAACGATTTCCGATCCGGGGTCAGCTGGTGCGCGTCGATGCGGCATGGCGCGCGCTGATCGAGCATCGCGACTATCCGGCGCCGGTGCGCGACGCGCTCGGCGAGGCGGTTGCGGCGACCCTGCTGCTCGCCGGCACGATCAAGTTCGACGGTGTGTTGTCGCTGCAACTACAGGGCGGCGGCCCGATGCCACTGCTGCTCACGCAGTGCACCAGCGGCCTCGGCGTGCGCGGACTGGCGCGGTGGGCGACCATCGGCGACGCGCGCCGCTTCGACGAACTCGTCGGCGACGGCAACCTGACGGTCACGCTGGAGAGCGAGGACAGGAACCACCGCTACCAGGGGGTCGTGCCGATCGACGGTGCGCGTCTCGCGGACAGTCTGCAGCGCTACTTCGCGAGCTCCGAGCAGCTGCCGACGCGCATGTGGCTGTTCGCCGATGAACGCAGCGCCTCGGGCATGCTGCTGCAGCAGTTGCCGGGGGCGCCGGGCGTCGAGCGCGGCGCCCCCGGCGACCTCGAGGACACGTGGCGCCGGGCGCAGCTGCTCGGCGACACCTTGACGCACGAGGAGATGCGGTCGCTCGCCGACCGGGAGATCCTGCGGCGGTTGTTCCACGAGGATGATCTGCGGTTGTTCGACGCCGCGCCGGTCTATTTCCGGTGTCGCTGCTCGCGCGAGCGTGTCGGCAGCATGCTGCACGCGCTCGGCGAGGAGGAGACTCGCGCCGTGCTCGCGGAGCGCGGCGAGGTCGAGGTGCGCTGCGATTTCTGCAATCGCGCCTACCGCTTCGACGCGGTCGACGTCGCCGAGATTTTCCGCGGAACGAGCGCGGGCGGCGCCTCGGTGCACTGAGTCCGCATGGCGCTTCCCGAGTCACCGGATCTCGCGGCGACGCTGGACCTGGCGATGCGCCTAGCCGACGTCGCGCGCCGGCTCGCGCGGGCTTCGTTCCGGACCACGCTCGCGGTCGAGACCAAGGCCGACGGGAGCCCGGTCACCGCGGTCGATCGCGAGATCGAGATCGAGATGCGCCGAATCATCCGCGCGACGTTCCCTACGCATGCGATCCGCGGCGAGGAATTCGGCGTCGAGGGGGATCGCGAGTTCACGTGGGTGCTCGACCCGATCGATGGGACGAAGAGCTTCATCAGCGGATTTCCGTTGTTCGGATCGCTGATCGCGCTGCTTCGCGGCGGCCGGCCCGTGCTGGGCGTGATCGAGGCGCCGATCCTCGGCGAGCGCTGGATCGGCGTCGCGGGACGCGCGACGCGGCGGAACGGCGCGACGGTCGCGGCGAGCGCCTGCCGATCGCTCGAACGGGCGGTCCTCTACACCACATCCGCGGAGCTGTTCGATCCGCCGGATCGCGCCGGCTACGAGCGGGTCGGCGCCCGCTGCGCGCTGCGTCGGTTCGGCGGCGATTGCTATCTCTACGGGATGCTCGCGTCCGGACATTGCGATCTCGTGATCGAGTCGCGCCTCAAGCCGCACGACTTCATGGCGCTGATCCCGGTCGTCGAAGGTGCGGGCGGGCGGATCAGCGACTGGCACGGCGACCCTCTCGACTTGCAATCGGACGGACGGGTCGTCGCCGCCGCGACCGAGGAACTGTGGCGCGGGGCGCTCGAGGCGCTGCGGACGAACGCTTGATCGGCTTCGGGGGATGATCGACGCCATGAACGACAGGGGAAGTGACGCGCCGGCGGGCAACTCCGCGGCGCGAGTGCTGATCGCGAGCCTCGCGGGCACCACGATCGAGTTCTTCGATTTCTACATCTACGCGACGGCGGCGGTGCTGGTGTTCCCAGCGCTGTTCTTCCCCGCGGGCGATGCGACGTCGGCGACGCTCGAGTCGCTCGCGACGTTTGCGCTCGCGTTCTTTGCGCGGCCCGTCGGCTCGGCGCTGTTCGGGCACTTTGGCGACCGGATCGGCCGCAAGACGACGCTGGTCGCCGCGTTGCTCACGATGGGCGTGTCGACCGTGACGATCGGGTTGCTGCCGACCTACGCGTCGATCGGCGTGCTCGCGCCGCTCGGCCTCGCGCTCTGCCGGCTCGGGCAGGGTATCGGCCTCGGCGGCGAGTGGGGCGGGGCGGTGCTGCTCGCGATCGAGAACGCGCCGCCGGGCCGTCGGGCGTGGTACGGGATGTTCCCGCAGCTCGGCGCGCCGATCGGCTTTCTCTGCGCGACGTCGATGTTCCTCGCGCTCACCCATGCGCTCGGCGACCGGGCGTTTCTCGCCTGGGGCTGGCGGGTGCCGTTCCTGCTCAGCGCCGTGCTGGTGTTCGTCGGGCTGTACGTGCGGCTGCGACTCGCGGAGACCGCGGCGTTCCAGCGGGCGATCGACCAGGGCGAGCGCGTGAAGGTCCCGATATGGTCGGTGTTCGCGCGGTATGCGCGCGCGGTGATCGTCGGCACCTTCGCGTCGACCTCGACCTTCGTCGTGTTCTATCTGATGACCGTATTCGCGCTGAGCTGGGGTACGAGCCGCCTGCATTACCCGAAATCGCAGTTCCTCGGGCTGCAGATGATCGGGATCGTGCTGTTCGGTCTGTGCATCCCGCTGTCGGCACGGCTCGCGACCGTGCGCGGCAGCCGCTGGACGATCGTCGTCGCGACGCTCGGCGTGGCGGTGTTCGGGGTCGCGTTCGCCCCGATGTTCGCTGATGGGCCGCGCGGCGCGCTGTTCGCGATGACGATCGGGCTGGCACTGATGGGGTTCAGCTACGGGCCGCTCGGCACCGCACTCGCCGAAGTCTTCCCGACGCCGGTCCGCTACACCGGCGTCTCGCTCACCTTCAACCTCGCGGGCATCGTCGGCGCGTCGCTCACGCCCTACGCGGCGACCTGGCTTGCGACCCGTTACGGTCTGGCCGCGGTCGGTCTCTACCTCAGCGCATCGGCATCGATCAGCCTCGCGGCGCTCGCGCTGATGCCGGCCGCAGCGCCGGAGGCCGGTGTCGCGGCCTTCGGAGCCGTCGACCGCGCCGGCGGGGCAGGCGGACGCCCGCGCCGGCGCGGCGGCGATCAGTGACCGATGCGCCGGCTGAGCCGATTCTCACGCCGGTTCAGGATCCGCCGGTCGCGCGGGGTGATGCGTCCGCCGTCCCGGGCGGCCATCCGGCGTTCCTGCATCCGCACGCTGTGATCCCGGACATGCAGACGGTGCGCCTGGGCGCGCGACAGCTCGCCTTCAGCGACCTGCTGGTGAATCCGCGCGTTCTGGCGCTGCAGGCGGTTGTTGACCTGTTCCCGCCAAGGGTGGGCCTGCTGCCACGGGGTGTCCGCCCGCGCGTTCGAGAGTCCGGCGGCGAAGGCCGCGATCGCGAGCGTGCACAGCAGAGTCGGGGTCGATCGGATGTTCATGCATTCCTCCTGGAGGATTGGTTGGGCCAGCGAAGTCCGCGGAGCGTCCGCCACCGGTTTCGCTCCACTTCCTAAAGGCTCACAACGAAGGAACCGACCGGAGGATGACCGTGGATGAAGCGATCGTCACTCCCGGTGCGCGGAGTGTGAACGCGGTCACAAGCGCCGATCCGGGTACGCGTCGAGCACCCTGAGGAAGCGCGGACCGCCGAGATCGCGCATCTGTCCGAGGATCCATGCACGGCGCCGCTCGAGCCAGGGGGAGGGTGCCGCGGGGTGTTCGTGATCCGGGTCCGGCAGCACCGCGGCCAGCAGCGCCGCCTGGGATGGGGTCAGCCGCGACGCGGGCTCGTGGAAGAACCGACGGGACGCGGCCTCGGCGCCGTAGGTGCCACGGCCGAACTGGGCGACGTTCAGGTACATCTCGAGGATGCGGCGCTTCGGCCAGCACGCTTCGATCCACACCGTGAAATACGCTTCGATCGCCTTGCGCAGGTAACTGCGGCCGCTCCAGAGGAAGAGGTTCTTCGCGACCTGCTGCGAGATCGTGCTGCCGCCGCGGATATGCCGGCTGTCGAGGTCATGCAGGTAGGCGGCATGCATCGCGGCGAAGTCGAACCCCCAATGAAACGGGAATGTCTGGTCTTCCGCGGCGATTGCCGCGAGCGGCAGGTCCGGCGAGATGGCTTGCAGGGGCACCCACCGATGCCGGAACACGTAGTGCCGGTCGTCGCGCCGCCACGCGGCGATCCGGGCCTCGATCATGAACGCATCGAGCGGCGGGTCGAGCCAGCGCAGCGGCACGACCAGCAGCGCCGACAGTGCGAGCCAGGCGAGGCCGACGCGTCCCGCGATCCGCGCGAGGGCGCGACGCGGCCGTGGATCGGGTCGCACGCGCGACATTCGCGATCGGCGTCCGGGGCGCGCCGACGCGCTCAGTCCGCGACGACGCGGGCGCTCGAGATCCGCACCGCGCTCACCGGCACGTCGTCGTGCCCGCCGCGGCGACCGGTCTCGACCGCCGCGATCGCGTCGATCACTTCCATCCCCTCGGTGACCCGGCCGAAGACCGCGTAACCGAAATTGCCCTTCTGATGGTCGAGGAACGCGTTGTCCTCGAGATTCACGAAGAACTGCGAGGTGGCGCTGTTGATGTCACTGGTGCGGGCCATCGACAGGGTGCCGCGCAGGTTCTTCAGGCCGTTGGCGGCCTCGTTCTCGATCGGCGCGTGCGGACGTTTCTGCCGCATGTCCTCGGTGAAACCTCCGCCCTGGATCATGAATCCCGGGATCACGCGATGAAAGATCGTGCCGTCGAAGAAGCCTTCCTGGACGTAGCGCAGGAAATTCGCGGTGGTCTTCGGCGCATCGCCGTCGAACAACTCCACGGTGAACCCGCCCTTCGTCGTCTCGAATCGGATCATGGTCCCAGCCCTCGTTGAATGTCGGAAATCGTGCCCAGGGTCACCCGCGGCAACCCGGCGTGGTCGCGAACGCAGCGCACCCCTTCGAACCCCCGCGCGGCGAACAGGGTCGCGACCGCCCGGTCCTGGTCCGCGCCGTGTTCCACCGCGAGTCCTCCGGCGGGGTGCAGATGCCGCGGAGCGTCCGCGACGATTCGTTCGATCGCCTCGAGGCCGCGGTCCCCCGGCGTCAGCGCCTCGCGCGGCTCCGCCGCGAGCGCGGCGAGCGCCGGATCCGTCGCGGCGACATAGGGCGGATTCGACGCGATCCAGTCGAACCGCTCGCCGGGGACGGCGTCGAACCACGAGCCCCGTCGCCATCGAACGCGATCGACGCCGATCGACGCCGCGTTCGACCGGGCGATGGCGAGCGCCTCGGCCGACACGTCGGTGGCCGTGACCCGCGAGCGCGGCCGCTCCTTCGCGATCGCGATCGCGATCACGCCGCTGCCGGTGCCGAGATCGAGCACGGCGCACGGCGCGTCGGCGGGCAGGCGCTCGAGCACGGTCGCGACCAGGAGTTCGGTCTCCGGGCGCGGGACCAGCACCGCCGGCGACACCGCGAACGGCAGGGACCAGAATTCGCGCACGCCGGTGAGGTACGCGACGGGCACGCCCGCGCGGCGTTCCGCGAGCAGCGCGCGAAAAGCCGCCGCATCGGTCGCGGACACCGTCCGCTCGGGGCGCGCGGCGAGCGCCGCACGGTCACAGCCGAGGACCTTGCCGAGCAACAGCCGCGCATCGAGGCCCGGCGAGTCACTGCGCCCGGCGAGCCCCGCGGCGCCGGTTCGCAACAACTCGTCGATCGTCGGTGCGCGGCTCATTCGACCTGCAGCGCGAGCTCTTCGGCCTGGTGTTCGCGGCTCAGCGCATCGATGAGTTCGTCGAGCCTGCCGTTCATGACCTCGTCGAGCTTGTACAGGGTCAGGTTGATCCGGTGCTCCGTCACCCGGCCCTGCGGGTAGTTGTACGTGCGAATCCGCTCGGAGCGATCGCCGCTGCCGACCTGGAGCTTGCGCTTCTCGGCCTGCTGGGTCGCCTGCTTGTCGCGCTCCGCCGCGAGCAACCGCGCCTTCAGCAACGAGAGCGCGCGGGAGCGGTTCTTGTGCTGGGAGCGCTCGTCCTGGCATTCGACGACGATACCGGTCGGCAAATGGGTGATGCGGATCGCCGAGTCGGTCTTGTTGACGTGCTGACCGCCCGCGCCGCTCGCACGGAAGGTGTCGATGCGCAGGTCGGACGGGTTCAGGTCGATCGTCTCGACCTCGGCGAGTTCGGGCAGGATCGCGACGGTGCACGCCGACGTGTGGATCCGGCCTTGCGCCTCGGTCGCCGGCACGCGCTGCACGCGGTGGGTGCCCGACTCGAATTTCAGCGCCGAGAACGCGCCGCGGCCGATCACCCGGCTGATGATCTCCTTGTAGCCGCCGTGCTCGCCGACGCTTTCGCTCAGGACCTCGATCGTCCAGCCCTTCGCTTCGGCATAGCGCGCGTACATCCGGAACAGGTCGCCCGCGAACAGCGCGGCCTCGTCACCGCCGGTGCCGGCGCGGATCTCGAGGAACACGTTGCTCTCGTCGTGCGGGTCGCGCGGCACCAGGAGCCGCTGCAACTCGAGTTCCTCGGCCGCGGCGCGGGCCGTCAGCGCCGCCAGCTCCTCGTCCATCGACAGCTCGCGCGCGACCGCGACGTCGCCGATGAGCGCGTTCCACTGCCGGAATCGCTCGACCAGCGGCGAGAGCTTCGAGTATTCCATCGACAACTCGCGGAAATGCGCCGGCCGGGCGATCACGGCCGGATCCGCGAGCAGCCGGCCGACCTCCTCGTACCGGTCGTCGAGTCGCTCGAGCTTGCGGCGGATCGAATCCTTCATTCGAGGATTATAGCGGCCCGCGGGGCGACGCCGCCCGGGATCTCAAGTGCGGCGATGTTCCTCGGTCAGCAGTTTCGCGATCGCATCGGCGACCTCGGCATCGGCCGACTCGGCCGCCGTGCGCAGCGCCTGGGTCGGCCCGTGCAGCAGGCGGTTCGTCAGCGTGTTCGCGAGGTACTCGAGCGCCTCCTCGGGCGGATGGCCCGTCGCGATCATGCGCCTGGCGTGCTCGACCGTGTGGGCCCGGATCTGCTCGGCGTGACTGCGCAGCGCGCGAATCGCCGGACCCGCGTCCTTCGCGCGCCGTTGCGCGAGGAAGCGCGCCGCCTCCTCCGCGATCAGCGACCTCGCGCCCTCGGCGGCGGCTTCGCGCTGCTGCCGGTTCTCGTCGACCAGCTGCTGCAGGTCGTCGATCGTGAACAAGTACACGTCCTCCAGCTCGGCGACCTGCGGATCGATGTCGCGCGGCACCGCGAGATCGGCCATGAAGATCGGCCGGCGCTTGCGCGCGCGCAGCGCCGCGGCCGCCATGGGTTTCGTGACCAGCGGCGTCGGGCTCGCGGTGCAACTGATCACGATGTCGGCCTCCTCGAGTTCGCCGCCGATCGCGTCGAGTCCGACCGCGTAGGCGCGCACCTCCGCCGCGAGCGCCTGGGCGCGCGCGAGGCTGCGGTTCGCGATCACGAGATGCCGGATGCCTTGAGCGGCGAGGTGGCGAGCGGTCAGGCCGATCATCTCCCCCGCGCCGATCAGCAGCGCGCGGCGGGAACCAAGATCCGAATACACCCGCCGCGCGAGCGCGACCGCCGCCGAGGCGAGCGAGACGGCGTTCGCGCCGACCTGCGTCTCGGTGCGAACGCGCTTCGCGGCCGAGAAAGCCGCCTGAAAAAGCTTGTGCAGGTTCGGACCCGTGCTGCCCGCCTCCTGCGCGATCCGGTAGGCTTCCTTCAGCTGGCCGAGGATCTGCGCCTCCCCGAGCACCATCGAGTCGAGGCCGGCGGCGACGCTGAACGCGTGCTCGACGGCGTCCCGGTCCTCGCGCAGGTAGAGACTCGGCGCGAAGTCGAGGTTCGGCGCGTGGTGGTTCGCGAGCCAGGCGGTCATCCGGTCGCCACCGACCGGGCCCGCCCAATACAACTCGGTGCGATTGCAGGTCGACAGGATGACCGCTTCGGAGGCGCCGGTTTCGCTGCGCAGCGCCCGCAGCGCCCCGATCAGACGGTCTTCGCTGAAAGCCATCTTCTCACGCAGCTCGACCGGCGCGGTCTTGTGATTGATCCCGAGTATCTTCAAGGACATGGGCGCGGCGCAAGCATGAGGACGGATACCAGAATTCTCCGGGAATGCACGCGTCGCGATCAAGCCGGGGCCGGCGTCGCGAGACGCATTTCGCTATAGTGCGATCGTGTCCAGATTCAACACCCTGACGGTTGCCGCGATCTTCGCGCTGTGCAATGCGATCGCGGCTCGTGCGACTCCGAATTC
>JAKBCG010000037.1 GCA_021808035.1 Pseudomonadota bacterium | reverse complement strand
GATCTGCATCGGCTCGGAGGCATAGCGCAGCAGCCGCAATGCCACGAGCGCGGCGAGAAGCGCGAGGGCGCCGCCGAGCACGAGCAGGAACGGCAGCGTGATCGGGAAGTACTGATAACGGAAGATGGGCATCGCCCTCGGTCCTGTGTCGCGGAAACTCCAGGTGTTCGGCGCGCGCCGCCACTCTTGCGCGCCACGTTACCGCGAACGAGGTCGCAATTACCAGCCTTGCGGCCGGTTCGATCGCGGTGCTGGGTCCTTGCCAACAGGCCGGGTTCCCGACGCTCCGATCACGCCCCAAAGATCTTCGGCGAGTCCGCGAACCGCGAGCCGCTTGTACGCCCAGGACGGGCGGCCCGGAATCCTCTCGTCGACCAGTCGCATGCACCCGTGGGTGAACCCTTCCGGGCACGCGGCATCGATCCTCGCACCGATGAGCGCCGCGGCGACCGCGTCGGCGCGAAACGCCGCGGATGCGATCGATCCGACCGCCAGCCGCGCCGAACGGACTGTCGCACCGTCTCGATCGAGATCGACGACCAGTGCGGCGTTCAGGCGGGAGACCGCGACCGAGGATCGCACGCCGAGTTTCGCGAAGGCGCTGCGGCGATCGGCGTGACCTTGCGCGAACGAGCACTCGACGATCGCCTCGCCTGGCGGCAGCGCGCTGCCGCCACCCGGAGCGAACAGGTCCGCGATCGGGCGTTCGCGGGTTCGACCCAGGCCGTCGATCACGGTCGCGGACGCATCGAGCGCGACCAGCGCGGTGACGAGGTCGGCGCAGGGCGAGGCGTTCGCCACATTCCCCCCGAGGGTCGCGACGTTGCGGATCTGCGCCGATCCTACCCGAGCGGCCGCCTGCGCGAGACCGTGCCCGTGGGTCGCGAGCACGGAATCATCCTGCAACTGCGCGCAGGTCGACAGCGCGCCCACTCGAACTCGTCCATCGACGTGGCGCACGTGAGCGAACCCGTCCAATCGCGACAGGTCGATCAAGAGATCCGGATGGAACCCGCTCGCGTGCAGTCCGAGCATCAAGTCGCTCCCGCCCGCGACGATCCGGCTCGCGCCCGTCATCCGGCGAAGCGCCGCGACCAGTTCATCCGGGTCGCGCGGGGCGAGCCACTCAGTCTGCGCCATGACTCGCGCTCTGGTGGGTGGCGACCGTCTCGATCGCATCGATGATCGCCGCGTACCCCGTGCAGCGGCACAGGTTCCCGGCGATCGCCGCCGCGATCTCAGCTCGCGTCGGCCGCGGGACCCGTGCGAGGAGCGCGGTCGCGGACATCAGCATCCCGGGCGTGCAATAGCCGCATTGAATCGCGCCGCTCGCGACGAACTGCCGTTGCAACGCGTCGAGCACACCGTTCCGTGCGAGCCCTTCGACGGTGCGGACGTCGCGATTCTGCGCTCGCGTCGCCGGCACGAGGCACGCGTTCACCGCCAGGCCGTCGAGGAGCACCGTGCACGCACCACACTCCCCGGCCGCGCAGCCTTCCTTGGCGCCGTGGAGTCCGAGCGTCTCGCGCAGCACGTCGAGCAAGCGGGCATCGGCGGCGACCTCGATGCTCACCGGATCGCCGTTCACGGTCGCGTTCAGGCGCATGCGTTGCGTGCTCCGATCGCGACGTCCGGCGCAGCGAGGGATTCCAGCGCCGCGAGGATCCGCTCCGGGGTCAACGGCAAACGGGCGAGCTCGGTGCCGAGCGCACGATTGACCGCATTGACGATCGCCGCGGCGGTCGGGACGAACGCAATCTCGCCGACGCTCTTTGCGCCATAGGGCCCATCGTCGCCGCCGTGCTCGACGAGCAGCACCTCGACGCGCGGCATGTCGACCGCGTTCACCAGGTGATAGTTCTTGAAGCCCCCGCTCTGCGGTCGGCCCGCCTCGTCGAGTGCGACCTCCTCGCACAGCGCGCTGCCGATCCCGGCCTGGACCGCGCCACGGCACTGGCCCTCGACCATCTGCCGGTTGATCGCCCGACCGATGTCGACGACGCTGAGATAATCGCTCACCCGCACGAGGCCGGTCAGCGTGTCGACTTCGACCTCGGCGAACTGCACCGAGTAGGCACCGGGGTTCGAGGTGCCACGATAGGTCTGGGTCACGCTGATCTCGACCCCGTCGCGCAGCCGCGCGCGTTGCACGATCGCCCCATAGTCGAGCGCCGGGGTATCCGCGTCGATCGGACGGACGTGCCCGTCGACCGCCCGCAAGCGCTCGCTTGGCAGACCGAGGAGCGAAGCGGCCGCCTCGATCAGGCGAGCTCTCAATGTCGCCGCGAGCGCGAGCGCACTCGCGCCGCCGACATAGGTCATCCGGCTGCCGAAACACCCGAAATCGAACGGCGAGACCTTGCTGTCGGCCTCGCGGGTCGAGATGCGGTCCGGAGACACGTCGAGCGCCTCGGCGATGATCGTCTGCAGCGTCACCGCGCTGCCCGCCCCGACCTCGTGGAGCGCGGCGTTCAGGTCGAGCGTGCCGTCCTCGTTCATCTTCAAGCTCATCGTCGTCGATTCGGGGAACGCCTCGCTCAGCATCCCGTTCTTGTGCGCGCCGCAGGCAACCCCGACCGCACGGCGCCATCGACCCTGGCCGGGCTCGAGGGCCACGCGCCGAGCCCAATCGAACGCGGCCGCACCGCGGGTCAAGCATTCGCGCACCCATGCCTCGCCGACGCTGCGACCACTGGTCGGATCGATGTCGCCGGGGTCGACCAGGTTTCGCAGGCGCAGCTCGACCGGATCCAGCGTCAAACGCCGCGCCGCACGGTCCAGATGGATCTCGGCGCAGGTGGCGATCTCGGGCGCGCCCCAACCCCGCATCCCGCCCGCGACCGGCGTCGTCGTGTAGGCGACCCGGCCGTGATGCCGATAGCGACCGACGCGGTAGAGCCGCGTGAGCTTGTGGGCCATCGCCTCGGTGTAGTCGGGGGAACTGCCGGCGTACGCGCCGGCGGCGAGCACGGTGTCGACCTCGAGGGAGGCCCAACGGCCGTCGGGGTGGAAGCGGCTCCTCACCCGGGAACGCTGCGTGGGGCGCACAGTCGTCGCGCGGATGCACTCGTCGCGGTCGAGGATCAGGGAGACGGGGCGCCGCGTGCGCATCGCGAGATACGCGGTCACCGGCTCCAGGATGAACTCCTGCTTGCCGCCGAACGAGCCCCCCATCGGCACCTTGATCACGCGCACGCGGTGATACGGGAGCCCCAGGAGATCCGCGACCACGGTACGCGCACCGTAGACGCTCTGGCACGGGCTCCAGATCGTGAGTTGCCCGGACGAATCGTAGTCCGCGACGCACAGATGGGGCTCGAGCGCCGCGTGATGGAGCATCTGGGTGGTGACCGTCGTGTCGATCTCGACCGTCTCACCCGATTCGCCGTGACCATCGACCGTGCCGACGTCGATCGCGAACTCGTGGAGAAGATTCCCGTCGGGGTGCACCCGCGGCGCATCGGCTGCGAGCGCCGCGTCGATGGTCAGCACCGACGGCAACGCCGCGTACTCCACCGCGATCGAGCGCACCGCCGCCCGGGCGATCGCCGCGGTCGTTGCGACCACCGCCGCGATCCGGTCGCCAGCGAAACGCGCCGTCGAGGCGAACAGGGGCTCGTCGTCCACGCACCCCGATTGTCCGGGGAGGATGCGGTAGCGGCAGTACCGCCCCGGAGGCGCGTCCTCGTGCGTGTACACGCCGAGCACCCCCGGGATCTCCCGGGCTCGAGTCGAATCGATGCGCAGCGCCCGCGCATGCGCGTGGGGACTCAGCAGGAGCGCCGCGTGCACCATCCCGGGCAGCTGCAGATCCGAACCAAAGACGAGATCACCGCCCGCCTTGCCGACGGCATCCGAGACCGGATGATTCCGGCCGACGTACTTGTATCGACTCACGCTCCGATGATAGTCCTCGAAATACGCGCTGCCCAGAACGGTCTGATCGACACGCAACCGAGCCACCTGGTCCGCCCCGACGAGTCGGCCTGACTTCCCTTCGAACCGCCGCGTGTGCGACTCTCCAGCAGCCTGACCGCAGAACGCTTGGAGGGACCGTGAGTACATCCGTGATGACCGGCAGCTGCTTGTGCGGCGCTGTGAAATACGAAATCACCGGCGAGGCAACGCGGTTCTATCACTGTCACTGTCAGCGCTGCCGCAAGGCGACGGGTACCGGGCACGCGTCGAACCTGATCGTCCAACCGGCGACGTTGCGCTGGCAGAGCGGCGAGGATCACGTTCGCTCGTTCAAGGTCCCCGAGGCGCAGCGTTTCACGAATCAGTTCTGCGCTCACTGCGGTGCCCGCTTGCCACGCCAACCGCAGGGGTCCGATCGCGTGGTCCTGCCCGCCGGCTCCTTGGACGTCGATCCGCCAATCGCCCCCCAAGCGCGCATATTTGCGAGCGCTCGCGCGAGCTGGTCTTGTTCGGGCGATGACTTGCCGGTCTACCCGGAATACGCACCGACGTAGAATTTTTCGATTGTGTCCGGCGGCGTCCCCGGTCCGATCAACGCGAATGGGCCGACGCCGCCGCCTCCGCTCGTTCCAATTCATCGGTCGTGAATGAATCCGCATACAACGCGACGTACTTCGGCCCGAAGACCTTCCAGGTGATGAAGGAAGCCGCCCACCGTAGAATCACGTCGCGATACGGGCCCAGCATGGGGTTCTGCTGGATCATCGCGTCGGCCATGCTCGATGCACCGACGGCCATCTCATTCTGGAGCTCGATCGTATGGAGGAGTATCGTTGCGGCTTGCATTCGCGCTTCGGACGGAGCGCCGGCAGCAGCGACCGGGCTACCGATCACGACGATCGCCAAGACGATGAATACGAGCCGCATGGTGGTACGCAGCGCCGTTGCACTCCCTCTGGTGACACTCGCTTGCGGCCATGCCTTTGCGGCATGCGCTCGGGCGACAAATTCGCCCTCGGCCGGTCCCCTTCACGTGGAGATGCGCGTTGCACATCTCGGCGTGCCGGCGAGGGAACCGATGCTCGTCGAGCTGCCGGATGGCATGCTCTTTTTGACGGGGTACGCTGGCGGGCTCTACACGAAGAACACGGGATTGAGGCAGACCGTTCCTGAGTTGTGGAAGAGTGCCGATCGCGGCGCCACCTGGACCGCGGTGAACGTCGGAACCGAGGCGGACGGTGCCCGCGGCAATTCCGATGTCGATCTCGCGGCAGGACCTCACGGCGCGCTCTATTTGGTCGCGTTGACCTACGACCCGAAGCTCGCCGAGGGCACCCGCGTGAGCGTTGGCGTCAGTCAGAACGAGGGAAGGACCTGGCGCTGGACGACGCTCTCGCGGGAGCGATTCGACGACCGTCCATGGGTCGCGGTGACGCCGGATGGAGCGGCACACGTCGTCTGGAGCGACGCATCCGGCGTGTACCACGCCGTGAGTCACGACCATGGCGTTACCTGGAGCCGACCGGACCGGATCAGTTCCAAAGGCGGCTCGAGCGATCTCGCGGCCGGGCCGAACGGCGAACTCGCGGCGCGGGTGATCCCGCTGTCCGCAGGCGGGGCCCGGTACGCTGCCAACGCGGATTTCGTCGCCGTCAGCACCGACGGCGGCACGACCTGGCACAAGCGCCAAGTGCCTGGCCAGCGCAATTGGACGCCGGCAGAGGGTACGATTCCTCGATGGGTCGAGCCAGTCGCCTGGGATCGAGATGGCGATCTGTGGATGCTGTGGACGGAGGCGTCCGGCGTTTGGCTGGCGGACAGCGCGGATCAGGGATCGTCGTGGACGTCACGGCGGCTGGTAACGCCAGCGGGAGACAGCTTGTCGTATTTCCCTTACCTGGCAGCGGGGAGACGCGGGCAACTGGCGGCGACCTGGTTCTCGGGAGCCGGCGATGAACTGCGATGGGAAACCGTCGAGATCTGGCCCCGGCGCAACGGCAGTCATCTGCGCTTCGCCCTTTCCGCTCCACTGGCAATCGATAGCTGGGCCCCCAGCGAACTTCCATCCTCGGTCCCGTTCGTGCGAAGTCCGGCCGGCGAGTATCTACCGGTGGCGTTCGCGAAGAATGGAGATGTGATTGCGGCGAGTCCAATCCAGGACCCGCGGGCGAACCGCTATGGTTTCACGTTCTGGCGCTTCAAGGGATCGCCGCGGTCCGATTGAAGTGGGCTCGGCGGTGAATCCGGTCCGCGCAATGCGCGTTGCCTAACCGGTCGCCACCACAATGTGGGATCGGTGGTTTGAAAACGCATTCGTCTCAGGCGATGGATGCCGGCGGCAGGCGGTCGAAGGGATGTCGGGTTCGAGCTCCGTTTGGCGAAGTGGAGTCGAGGTCCCGATGACCGCTTCGGGTCGGTCGAATGGCCCACGCTCCTCGCCGCCATCGCGGACATCATCACGGTAGGCGCTCGACCGTGGTGGCGAGGACGTAGGTCCCGTCGCGCTCGCGCGAGTCGTCGCGTTCGACCCGGGTACGGATCTCGGTGACGGCGATGCCCTTGCGCTTCGCGAACCAGAGCACCGTCAGCGCCTTGCACGCACCGAGCGCGGCGTCGTAGAGGTCGTGCGGGGACGGGCCTGAGTCGCTGCCGCCCTCCTCCGCGCTCAGGTCGGCGAGCAGGGTCCAGGGTCCGATGCGCACCGACTGCGCCATCGGTCGGTCCGCCAGTCTCTCGAGCTCGATGGTCACGGGGTCCCCTCCGTGCGCTCGCCGTCGTCGCCCGATCGAAACCCCGCGGCCTTGTGGCTGCCGTCGCAGTAGGGTTTCTTCGCCGACCGACCGCAGCGGCATAACCAAGCGTCGGCGACCCGGTTCACGGTCCTGCCGGTGCCGGTGATGATCTCGACGTTTCCCGTGAGGTGCAGCGGCCCGTCGCGCGTCGGGTCGATGGCGAGCGGCCCGTCGCGCCGCGCGAGGGGCTGCGAGTCCGCGACGGGGGGCTCTCCAGTGGCGGTGAACCCGATCCGTGCGTGGCTGCCGTCGCAAAACGGCTTGCGCGCCGAGCCGCCGCATCGGCAGAGCGTCACGCGATAGCCTTGTGGCTGTCCGCGGAGCGTGATCGGGCCGCGCACGGCCAGAGGCCCGTTCTCGCGGATGCGCACCGTATTCACCGGTGGCGCGCGCTCGAGCACCGAGCCGTCGACCGCCTCGCAGCGAATCGCGCCCGACGGACAGTTGTGGGCGAGCTCGAGGAGCTCCGCCGGCGTCGCGCGGTCCGGATGGATCCACTCGCCTTGCGCATTGGGCACGAACACGTCCGGTCGGTCGAGCACGCAGTGGCGCGAGTGGATGCAGCGCTCGGCCGCGAAGCGGATCACGACGGTGTTGCCTCTGACGGTCTCTTCACTCATCCCTGTCCTCCGCAATCGTGTCGTTCAGCCGAACTGGACCGAGCGCTTCGTGAACGCGCCGTCCAACCAGAATCCGCGAATCGGAAAAGCCGCCTCGTGCCGACCCGATTCGGCGGCGCCGGCAGCGACGAGCACCGGAGCGTAATGTTCCCAGGTCGGCAGCGCGATCTCGGCGGCGGGCGCGCGCGTCTGGAATGCGAGCAATTCGTCGATCTTGAAATTCGCGAGCGCGTCTTCGGCCCAGGCGTCGAACTCGCGCGCCCAGGCGGGGATGCCGGGACGAAAGGCGTAGCGCATATTGTGGGTGAGAAACCCGCTACCGACGATCAACACGCCCTCGCGGCGCAGCGGCGCGAGCGCACGGCCCATCGCGTAGAGGTCCCCGGGGTCGAGCGCGGGAAGCGACACCTGCAGCACCGGGACGTCCGCAGCGGGATACATCGCCACCAGCGGCACGTACGCGCCGTGGTCGAGGCCGCGCTCCGGCTCATCGGTCCAAGGGATCGCCGCCGCATCGAAGAGCTGGCGCACGCGGACCGCGAGCGCCGGCGCGCCGGGAGCCCGATAGCTCGTACGGTAATAGTGCTCGGGAAAGCCGTAGAAATCATAGACGAGCGGCACGGCATGGGTGGCGCCGAGCGCGATCGGGCGATGTTCCCAGTGCGCCGAGACCATCAGAATCGCCGCAGGGTCCGGCATGGCCTGCGCCCAGTCCGCGAGTTCCTTCATCCAGACCGGATCGTCGAGCAGCACGGGAGCGCCGTGGGCGGCAAAGATGACCGGCATCTCACCGGTCATTGTGGGCACCCGCCGTGGCGTCCCGGATTGCTCGGTCGGGCGAATTCAAGTCTTTCGGTCATGGCTCTCGACCCCTTGTGCGAACGTGACCATGGAATCGGCGAGGACCCCCCGGACACGGGCATCCGCGATCTCGCCGCCGTCCGATGCCTGGTCGGCCGGAGGAAGAGTACCATCGGGCCGCGCGAGCGCGGGGACGTCGAGGCACACGAGGCACTGGTGACAGTAGACTCGGCGTTCAGCGCTCGAATCGCAAGCTTCTCGTGATAACCGATCACCGCGATGAACTCATCGAGGATGTTTCGCTTCTCGGCACCGGTTGCGGCGCCGTAGCGTCGACGGTCTGCGTCAGTGAGTTCCCCCGCGCCGAGTGTGTCATCTTGGTGCCCATAGCCCCTCCGCGGTAGCGGAGACGCCATGGTGGCAGGCCCGATCGCCGGTAACATCCCAGCTGAGGCAACCACCCCAACCGGAAACATATTTTCTGACGCAATACGCATCCCGGAGCAACTGTCGTGAAACGCGGCTATGCGCGCACCGGGGTCAAGGCGGTACCGCTCCACGTGGGGCTGGCGACGCTTTGTCGGGCATGGCAGCGGGTCGCATGCGCATCCTGGCTACGCAATGGAATGGCCGGTTCCAGATCGATCGGCCAGTGTCCCCTGCCGCCCAAGGCTCGAGCGTAAATACCAGCCCAGTGACATGAGCGGCAGACGGGCGCACAAGCCACCCGTGCCGCACCCCCGAGATTTCCACTTTCTCGCTTCATCCCGCAGGATCCGGGCGCAGCCGGATGATGAACTGCTGACGGTTCCCGGAGTGCAGCGTTTCGCGCATCAGCTCCGCACTCTCCGCAGTGCCCGCTTGCCACGCCAACCGCAAAGGACCCGATCTCGTGGTCCTACCCGCCGGCTGCCGATATGGCGTGCGCGGCGGCCACCGCCTCGTGCAGGGTCGAATACACGCGGGCCGCGCCGACCGTCGCCGTGATGCCGTGCCGGTCGAGATCGGCGCGCAGCGACGGCGAGACGCGGCCGAAGAACAGGGCGACGTCCCGGGCGGCGAGGCTCGCGATCAGGTCACGCAGCGCCCGTGCCGCGGTGAAATCGAGATTGGTGATCGCACCGGCCTCGACAACCACGGCGCGAACCGGCAACGCGGCGGCGGACGTGAGCGTCCGCAGATCGTCGATGAAACGGTTGTAGTTCGCATAGAAGAGATCCGCGCCGAACCGATACAGCACCACGCCGGGTTCCGTCCGACTGCCAGCTCCACGGAGTGTGGGGTGGCGGTCACCGGTCGGGACGGGGAGGAGCACCGCGGTATGCGGGCGGTAACTGTGGCGCACATGGCGGAACAGCGACAACGCGATCGCGAGCATGATCGCCTCGCCGACGCCGACGGTGACGACCGTCACCGCGGTGACCATCGCGAGTCGGAACTCGCCGGGGCTTTCCCGGCGTATCTCGCCGAGCGCCCCGACGTCGATCATGCCCACGGCGATCGTGAACACCACCGCGCCGAGCACGCAGCGGGGCAGATAACGGAGCGGCCCGGTAAAAAAGAGCAGCACGACGAGCACGATGCCGGCGAAGACGAGCTGCGCGAACTGGCTGGTCGCGCCGGCGCGCTCGGCCATCGTGGTCTGGGTCGGACTGCCGTTGACGACGAAGGTGCCGCTGAGTGCCGCGGCCGCGTTGGCCACGGCCAACCCGAGAATGTCCGCGTCGGCATCGACGCTCTCCGCATGGCGGGCCGCGAAAGCCCGCGCGGTCGCGGCGCTCTGCGCGATGATCATCACGAAGCAGGATGCGGCGACCGGCAGCACGGTGAGCGTCTGCGCCCAGGTGACTGACGGAATGCCCCAGGCCGGCAGTCCCCCCGGAACCGCTCCGAGCGTTGGGATTCCGTGCGTTCGCAGGTGAAAGGCCGCGCTCGCGGCGATCGCGGCCAGCACGGTCAGCAAGGGAATCGGCACTCGGTGCACATGACGCCGACTGACCAGGATCACGGCGACGACGAGCCCGGACAACGACGCCGCGGCCACGCTCCCGCTCGGCAACGCATGGGCGATCTGCCAGAGCTGGGCCAGGGTGTTCTGCGAGCTCGTGTGCACCGCGATCATGTCGCCGAGCATCGCGACGCCGACCTGTACGCCGACCCCGGCGAGAAACCCGACCAGTACGGTGCGCGACAGGAAATCGGCCAGGAACCCCAGCTTGAACACCCGCGCGGCGAGCAGAAACGCCGCGGTCTCCAGTGCGGTCATGCCGACCAGCGCGAGGTAACGCGCGCTGCCCGGCACCGCGACGCGGGACAGCGAGCTCGCGAAGATCGCGGCGGTGGCGCTGTCGGCGGCGACCACCAGGTGCGGCGACGACCCGAACAGCGCGAAGCCGACCAGCGGCAGCAGCACGGTGTAGAGACCGGTGATCGGCGCCGTGCCCGCGATCCGCGCATAGCCGAGGACCTGCGGAATGTTCATCGAGGCGAGCGTCACGCCAGGAACGACGTTGCGCAACGCGTTCGCCCAGGTGAGCGGGCGAAGCCCGCCGAGCACGCTCAAGCGCTTGCGCACCGCCCCGCCCTCGCCGACGCCGCGACCGCGGCAATAGCATTGGATTTCACTGGACTTCGCCCCTTCCGGGTAGCTTAGCATTGCGATACCCGGGCGCCTGTGCGCACGACGGCGCCGACCCGACGAGCGACGGCCGCGGGCGGTGGATGGGTTCTGGAGCGATGACGATGTGGCGGATACGACGATGCATTGGACTCGGGCTTTTGCTGCCCGCGCTCGCGCTCGCGCGGCCTCAGGAGCGGGTGGTTTTCCCGATCGCCGCGGCGTTGCCCGACCGGCATCTCACGCCGGGGGCCATCAACCCCGCGGTCACTCAAGCGAACATCCGGGCGACGATCTGCCGGCGCGGCTGGACCCGCACGGTGCGTCCGTTGGAACGATACACCGAGTGGCTCAAGTACCAGCAGATCCGTGAGTATGGATACCGCGACCGCCGGGCGCGGGACTACGAGGAAGACCACCTGATTCCGCTCGAGCTCGGCGGCGCCCCCACCTCACCGCGCAACCTCTGGCCCGAGCCCCACTTCGTCGCAGGCGGCTGGGGCTCGTACCGCAAGGACCGCCTCGAGAACCGCCTGCACTGGTTGGTCTGCCGCGGACGGCTCCGTCTCTCGACCGCGCAGCGGTGGATTGCGACGGACTGGATCGCGGCGTATCGACGCGCGAGAGCAATCGGCGACTGATCGTGAGCGCTGGCTGGCGGTTGCTCCGCATGGCTTGCTGATGCGGATGCCGCCTGCGACTGGCCGCCCCAGGTGTCGCCGAGCGACCCGCAAAATGCGACGCCGCACACACAGCCGGCGCGCATTCCTGCGTTAAATTTTGTCCGCTAGAATCGCGATAAACGCGGCCGTCATGACGGACAGGAGAGTCACCGATGCGGGTATTCAAGGCGCTTCAGGTTGGCCGTTCGACGCTGGGTGCCCTGCTGGCGACCGCTCTGTTGACGGCGCCCTGCGGGGCGATGACACCGGTCCCGGCGGGGTACCTCGGCCCCGAAGTCACCGCGCCCGCTGCCGACCAGGTTTGTCACCTCGGCGCGCAAATCATGGACATCTCGGGGGTCACCGTCCCCGCACGCGCCCAGCTGGTCGCGAAATACAGTGCCGATCCGCTCGATCTCGCTGGCGGGCCCATCCTGGTGACGGCCGTGCTCGCCGGCTCGCCCGGCGAGGCGGCCGGCTTGCGCCGCGGCGACGTCATTCGCTCGGTGAACGGCGTGAGCGCCGTGCACGCTGCGGATTTCCTCAGCGATCTTCGCCAGGCCGGCGCCGCGGGCCACTGCGAGCTTGGGGTACTGCGCCATGGACGATCGACGACGCTCACGGTACGGCTGTCGCCGGCCGTCGCCTCTCTCACTGCCCCTGCCGTCAACGGCCCAAACGAAACAGCGCTGCGTAACGCAGCCAGCACCGGCGACCTCGCTACCGTACGCTCGCTGCTCGCCGCCGGTGCGAACGTGAACGCCGCGAACCCAGAGGGTGATACCCCACTGATGGATGCCGCGAAAAACGACCATCTCGACGTCGTCAAGGTCCTGCTCGGCGCCCACGCCGACATGAGCTTGCATGACAACTCCGCCTACACCGCGTTGACATACGCCGCAATGTACGGCCACGCCGACGTCGTTCGCGCGTTGTTGGCTCACGGGGCGCTGGTGGATGAGCCGGGCGGCGACGGGACGACGGCTCTCGCTTTAGCGGCCGAGGAAGGGTACGTCGACGCCGCCAAGATCCTGCTCGCCCATGGCGCGAACATCGACGCCAAGAATTCAAAAGGCGAGACGCCGCTCCTGCTTGCCGCCTTCTTCGGTCATCCGCGCACCGCCCGATGGTTGGTCGCGCGTGGGGCCGACATCACCGTGCGTGATGACCCCTTCGTCACGCCCTTGATGCTGGCCGCGGCCCTCGACGACGTGCCTCGCGCCTCGGCGCTGATCGCGCAAGGCGCCGAAGTCAATGCCACCGGTGCCAACGGCAAGACCGCGCTGATGTTCGCTT
>JAKBCG010000036.1 GCA_021808035.1 Pseudomonadota bacterium | reverse complement strand
CGGCCGTGGCCGCAGCCGGCGAGGGCGAAGGACAGCGCCGCGAGCGTCGCGGCGGTCAGGGACGGGCGCATCGCGTGCACGGTGGCCGCACCGATCAGGAGAACGCGTTGCCGGGCTTCACGCCGAACTTCTTCAGCATGATCGCGAGCGGACAGAAACCGGTGAACGAGGCCTGCAGCAGGTTCGCGCCGACGAACGCCGTGAACCACAGCCAGTTCACATTCACGTAATGCGCGAGCACCAGGCTCAACAGCACGAAGACACCGGCGAATCGCATGACCAATCGGTCGAGACACATCGTGAGGACTCCTGCGGCGACGGGCCGCGGCGACTTTTGAATTTGAATCAGTATAACACCATATGCTAAATTAGCAATTACTGATGAAAGACCCAAGCGAATGCGAAACCACGGTCGCCGACGTCAGCGATCATGCGGTCGAGGCGGCGCGATTCCTGAAAGCGCTCGCGAATGAGCAGCGTTTGCAGCTCCTGTGCGCGCTGCTCTGGGGTCCGCGCTCGGTCGGCGAACTCAACGCCGAGCGGCCCTTGAGTCAATCCGCGCTGTCGCAGCATCTCGGCGTGCTCCGCGAGGCGGGTGTCGTGCGCACCGAACGCCGCTCGCAAACGGTCTACTATTCCCTCGCCCCGGGACCTGCGCTCGAGATCATGGGCGTGCTGCATCACAGCTACTGCGCGACCGCGGCGCCGCCGGACGACCTCACGAACCCTCCACGAGGACCTCGATCTCCAGCAGGCGCTCCCCGCGCAGCGAGTTCGACACCAGACACACCTTCTCGGCGCGTTCGAGGATCTCGCGTGCCTTCTCGCGGTCGGCCCCGCGCGGGACGCGCAGGCGCGCGTTCGTCGTGAAACGCGTGAACTGGGTGACCCCGGAGACCCGCTCGAGCACTCCCTCGACCCGGCAGCTCATGCCGGTCCATGCGAAATTCGCGGCGCGCGCGACCGCCCGGAACGAGAGCACGTAACAATCGGCGACCGCGGCGACGAGGAACGCCTCCGGCGACCAATGGCCCGGCGGACCGTCGAATTCCGGCGGCGGGGTGGTCTCGATGGCCGGCAACCCGGCGGCGCCGACGGATACGGTGCCGGTCGCTCCGGCCTCGGCATCGACGACGTAGCGGTGCGGATAAGGATGCATGGCGGTGGCCTCGCGCGGCGTCAGACCAGGGAGATCACGGGGAGCCCCGCGGCCTTCCAGGCGGTGATTCCGCCGCGCATGTGCGCCGCTTGCACGTGTCCCGCCGCGAGCCGCTTCTCCGCCGCGGCGAGTGATCGCTTGCCGGTGCCGCAATGAAAGATCACCCGTCGTTCGCCGTCGTCCGGGAGCACGGTCGCGTCGAAGGTCGACAGCGGGAACAGCAGCGCGCCGTGGATCCGCTCCATCGCGTACTCGGCGGGCTCGCGCACGTCGATCAACAACGTCTTGCCCGATCGCAGCAGTTCGGCGATCTGTTCGGGCTCCATCGTCTCGATCGGTGTCGCGTGCTTCGTCATCGTCCAACTCCTGTGATGCGTGATGGGTGAGATGCGGTGCGCCGCCGCGGTGGCGCGCGCCGCTCGTCGGGGAACAAACGGTTCAGCATCCGGATGCTGGCGCGGGTCCGCGCGGTCGACAGACCGTACATCACGATCCGGCCGACGCGGTGTCGGGTGATCAATCCGGCGCTCTCGAGTATCGCCGCCTGCTGCGACAGCGCGGGCGCGGCGATTCCGGCGCGCCGCGCGAGCCGGTTCGCCGGCAGCTCGCCGTCGAGCAGTGCGCAGACGATACGCAGACGCCCCGCGTGCGCGAGCGTCCGCAGCAGCTCCGCGGTGCGTTCGGCGGCGCGGCTGAGCGTCACGACCTTGCCCCGACCCGGCGTGCGGCACACCGCCCGACCATAGGCGGCTTCGACGGGGCTCGATCGCAGGGGAGGGTTCGCCATGAGGACTCCAGGTCTCGCGTGCCTCCACGGTAATCCGCGGTTGCCTATTTTCGCAACCGTGAAATCGAACGACGCGTATAAGGGATTGCCACGAGCGCCCACCCTTGCGGTGCGCGATGCCGGGCCCGTAGGATGATTCGTGACTGCGACGATGGATACCGCCATACCCATGACTGCACCGCAGCGCGATGAGGCGCTGCGCCTCGACCCCGGCTACCGGAGCTTGCCGGAGCGATTCTATGCCCGGGTCGCGCCGGAGCCGGTATCCCGGCCGCGCCTGATCGCGTTCAACGCGCCGCTCGCGGCCGCGCTCGGGCTCGAGCTGGACGGGGCCGACGAAGCCGCGCTCGCGAGCCTGTGGAGCGGCAACCAGCCCGAGCGGCTCGGCGGCACGGTCGCGGTCGCCTATGCCGGGCATCAATTCGGCCAGTTCGTCCCGCAGCTCGGCGACGGTCGCGCGCTCCTGCTCGGCGATGCGCGGGGTCGCGACGGCATCCCGCGCGAGATCCAGCTGAAGGGCAGCGGCCGGACGCCGTTCTCGCGCGGCGGCGATGGGCGCGCGGCGCTCGGACCGGTGATGCGCGAGTACCTGGTCAGCGAAGCGATGCATGCGCTCGGCATATCGACCACGCGCGCGCTCGCCGCGGTCGCGACCGGCGAGACGGTGTGGCGGGAGGGCCCCCTGCCCGGGGCGATCCTCACGCGGGTCGCCGCCAGCCACGTGCGGATCGGCACCTTCGAGTACTTCGCGGCCCGCGGCGATCGCGCGGCCCTCGAGCTGCTGGTCGATCACGTGGCGCAGCGCCACGTTCCGGGCGTGCCGATCGCATCGCCGACCGCGCTCGGGTTGCTCGCCGCGGTCGTCGAGCGGCAGGCGTGTCTGGTCGCCGCGTGGATGCAGGTCGGATTCGTGCACGGCGTGATGAACACCGACAACACCAGCATCGCCGGCGAGACCATCGACTTCGGACCTTGCGCATTCCTCGACACCTACGATCCGGCGACCGTGTTCAGCTCGATCGACCGGCACGGCCGCTATGGGTTCGCGAATCAACCGCAGGCGGCGCGCTGGAACCTCGCGCGTCTCGCCGAGACCCTGCTGCCGATGATCGATCCGGCACCGGAACGCGCCGTCCTGCTTGCGAGCGCGGCACTCGAGGAGTTTCCGAGGCGGTTCGAGGCGGCATGGCTCGACGGCATGCGCCGCAAGCTCGGCCTCGCGACGGCCCGTGCCGAAGACACGACGCTGGTGCGCGCATGGCTCGATGCGCTGCATCGCGGCCAGGTCGACTACACCGTGGCATTCCGCGATCTCGCCGCGCTCGCCGCGGATGGCGGGCGGGCGCGCGAGGCGTTGCGTGCCCGGTTCGCCGATCCCGTGGACTTCGATGCCTGGGTTCCGGCCTGGGAGGCGCGGGTCGCGCGCGAGCCCCCGCTGCCGCCGGGCGCCCGCGCGGCGGCGATGCGGCGGGTGAATCCGGCGATCATTCCGCGCAACCATCAGATCGAACGGGCGATCGCCGCGGCGGTCGGCGAGGGCGACTTCGCGCCCTTCACCGCGCTGTCGATCGCGCTCGCCAGGCCCTACGACGAGGTCGATGCGCGTACGGCCGAATACGCCCGACCGCCCGCTCCCGGGGAGCGGGTCATCCGCACGTTCTGCGGAACCTGAGGCGCCCCCGCTCGACCCCGCTTCGCGGCTTGCGCCGGAGCGCGATTCGCTAGGGAGTTTTCCGTGTGGCGCCCTCGCGGAAGGACGGCGACAGTGCGCGAGGCGACGGAGTCGCCGGCTTCGCAAACTGGAGGGTACGACAATGAGCTTGATTCGATGGGAACCCTTGCGGGAAATGGACGAGTTCTTCAGGCCTTACCTGCCGATGATGAGTCGGGTGCGTCGCAGCGCCGAGGAAACCTGGTCGCCGACCTCGAACATCAGCGAGACGGACAAGGAGTACCTGATCAAGGCCGAACTGCCCGAGGTGAAGAAGGAAGACGTGAAAGTCGAGCTCGCCGACGGCGTGATCACGATCAGCGGCGAGCGCAAGCACGAGAAGGAGTCGAAGGACGAGAACGTGCTGCGGGTCGAGAGCTTCTATGGGACGTTCTCGCGCAGCTTCTCGCTGCCGGACAACGTCGACGCCGGCGCGATCAAGGCCGAGTGCAAGGACGGCGTGCTCCGGGTGCACGTCCCGAAGAAGGAGCCGAGCAAACCGAAGGCGATCGCGATCGATGTCAAATAGAGCGGCGCCGGCGGCGTCGCGGCGGGACGCACCGCAGCGCGCGCCGCCGCCGCGCCCCCGGCCGGGGGTCGGGATCGCGGACGGAACCGCGTGACCACCGGGAGTGCGCGCTCGGAGCCCGCCCTCGCGCAGAAGCTCGAGGCGATGCGGGATCCGGCGCGCTATCCCGGCGGCGTGCGGCGCATCGAAGCGATCGAAACCCACTATGCCTGGGTGTTCCTCACGGAAGGCTGTGCGTACAAGCTCAAGAAGCCGATGCACGTCGATCGGATGGACCATCGCACGCTCGCCGCGCGACGGGCGAGCTCGATCGCCGAATTGCGGTTGAATCACCGGCTTGCGCCGGGAGTGTACGAGGCCGTGGTCGCGCTTGCGCGCGACGAGCACGGCGAACTCGGCGTCGAACGCCCCGGCGAGCCGGTCGAGTGGCTCGTGAAGATGCGCCGGCTGCCGCACGAGGCGTTCCTCGACCAAGCGATCGGCGCCGGCACCGCGAACCGTCCGGCGGTACACGCCGCCGCGGCGCACCTGGCCGACTTCTACCGCCGCGCGGCGCCGGTGCCGATCGAACCCGGCGCGTACGTCGAGCGGATCGCCGCACAGGTCGTGGCGAACCGCGCGGCCTTGCTCGGGCGCGATCTCGCTCTGCCACGCGCGCAGGTCGAGTCGGTCGAGGCCGGGCAACGGGAGTTCCTCGCGAATCACGCCGGGCTCCTGGCGGCACGGGCCGCCGCGGGACGGTTCATCGAAGGCCACGGCGACCTGCGGCCCGAGCACGTGCACATCGGCACGCCGCCCTGCGTGATCGACTGCCTGGAATTCGACCGCGACCTGCGTCTGCTCGATCCCGCGGAGGAGATCGAGTACCTCGCACTGGAGTGTGAACAGCTCGGTGCGCCGTGGGTCGGCGCGGTGTTCGCGGACGCCTACGAAGCGGCGACCGGGGATGCGACGCCGCCTGCGGTGCGCGATTTCTACCGCGTGCATCGCGCCGCACGCCGCGCATTGCTCGTCGGTTGGCACCTGCGCGATCCGGCCTACCGCGACCTCGAGGATTGGCGCGCCCGTGCGCTCGCTTATCTGCGCGTGGCCGAGCGCGGCCGGCGGGCGTCCGCCGCGGCGACACGGTGACGCGGCCGGTACTCGATCACAGGCCGCCGAGCGGGGAGAGCGGTCCGCCGTCCTCGATCCGCCGGATCGCCTCGGCGAAGCGCGGCGCTATTGGGCAGACCGACAGTGCCCGCGCCGCAATCCCCGCGAAGCCGGGCGCGAGTGCGATCGAGTCGGTGACGACGACCGTGTCCGGGCCGCCATCGGCGAACAGCCGCAGCGCCTCGATCGAGAACGGCGCATGGGTCGCGACGGCCTCCACGCGGGCGGCGCCGGCGCGTCGGCACGCGGCGGCGGCGCGCAGGATCGTCGTGCCCGAATCGATCATGTCGTCGATCAGGATCACCCGACGGCCCGCGACGTCGCCGACCAGGGCGTCGCCGCTGACGACTCCGCCGCTGCGTTTCTTGTCGACGAACGCGAATGCGACCGGTACGCCGAGCAGCCGTTCGAGCACCTCCTGGAAGTGCCGTGCGCGTTTCACGCCACCGACGTCCGGCGAGGCGACCGCGAGCGGCGACGGTCCGCCGTGCGCGCAGGCCGCGGCGAGGAGTTCGGTGGCCTCGAGATGGACCGTGGGGATCCGGAACGCGTTCTCGAAGGCGGCGAGATTGTGCACTTCGAGCGCCACGACCCGGTCGGTGCCGACCGACTCGATCAGTTGTGCGACGTACCGGCTCGTGACCGGGTCACGCGCCTTCGTCCGCCGGTCCTTGCGGGCGTACGCGAGGTACGGGAGACAGGCGGTCACCGAGGCGGCGCCGGCGTCCTTCAGCGTCGCGACCAGGAACAGCAGGCGGCAGAGCCGGTCGTTCGCCGAGCCTTGCGCATCGCCGTGCAGGGACTGGATCACGTACGCTGCGCGGCCGCGCACCGACTCGAGCGGACGGATCTTGTGTTCGCCGCCGCCGAATTCGCGCTCCTCGTGCTTGGCGGGTGCGATGCCGAGCGCGGTCGCGACCGCGGCGCCAAACGCGGCGCTTGCGGCGGGCGCGAACAGTGCGATCCGTCGCGACCGCCCAGACGACGCGAGCGGCGGGGTTGCCTCGACGGGTCCGGGAGTCGACGGCGTCATTTCAGGAACGTCCCCCGCAGCAGCCGGCGCAGTTCGCCGAGCGGACGGGTGTTCGCGATCGCGGACGCCGACAGCCATGCTCGGCGCGCCTGCCGGACGCCGCCCTCGAGGAGCGCGAAGTCCTCGACCCGGTGCGCATCGCTCGCGATGCTGAGCAGCACGCCGCTCGCGGCGGCTTCGCGCGCGAGCACGTCGTCGAGGTCGAGCCGCGCGGGCTGGGCGTTCAGCTCCATCCAGCACGGCCGCTCGGCGGCGCGGCGGAACACCCGACCCCAGTCGCAGTCGATCGGCGGCCGTTGGTCGATCAGCCGCGCGGTCGGATGCGCGAGCACCGAGAGGTACGGGTGATCGAGCGCCCGCAACAGCCGCTCGGTCTGTCGCTTGCGCGGCAGGTCGAACTGCGAGTGCACCGCACCGACGACGAGATCCAGCTTTGCGAGCACCGCGTCGGGCAGCGCGAGCGACCCGTCCTCGAGCACGTCGACCTCGACACCCTTGAGCACGCGAATCCCGCGGATCCGCTCGTTCAGCGAGTCGATCTCGTCGATCTGCCGGGACAGACCGGTCGCGTCGAGCCCATGCACCGCACCGAGGAATTTCGAGTGATCGGTGATCGCGAGGTAGCGCAGGCCCGCCTGGCGCGCGGCCGCGACCATCTCCTCGAGGCTCGCCATGCCGTCCGTGGCCCGCGTGTGCGAGTGCAGGTCGCCGCGCAACTGGGCGCGGGTCACCAGGGTCGGAAGCCGTCCGGCCGCCGCGGCGTCGAACTCGCCGCGGTCCTCGCGCAGTTCCGGCTCGATGTACGGCAGCCCGACCGCGGCGAGGACCGACTCCTCCGTTTCTCCGGCGATCCGGGTGCGGCCCCGGTATACGCCGTACTCGTTCACCTTGAGTCCTTTCGCGACCGCGAGCGTGCGCAGGTGGATGTTGTGCGCCTTGCTGCCGGTCGAGTAGTACAGCGCCGCGCCGTAGCTTGCGGGCGGAACGACACGGACGTCGACCTGCAGTCCGCTGCGCAGCACGACCGACGAGCGCGTGCGGCCGGATGCGAGCACCGAGGCGACCTCGTCGTAGCCCCGCAGCGCCCGGTCCACGTCGACGCCGGGGGGCGCGGCGACGACGAGATCGAGGTCGCCGACCGTCTCCCGGCCTCGTCGATAGCTGCCCGCGACCTCGACCTGCGCGACGCCGGGGATCGCCGCGAGCCAGCGCCGCAGGGCTTGCGCATAACCGTCGGCGACGCTCCACAACACCCGGTGGCTGCGTTCGCCGAGGGTCTCGAGCGACTTGCGCAGGCGTTCTTCGAGACGTGCGCCGAAGTGCGGCACGCGGCGGATGCGATGCCGTGCGAGCGCCTCCCGCAAATCCGCGAGCCCGTGGATACCGAGGGATTCGTACAGCGCGCGCGCGCGCTGCGGGCCGACGTCCGGGAGCGCGAGCAGTTCGCGCAGCCCTCGTGGGATCGAGCGCCGCAGTTCCTCGAGCGCGCGGCAACGGCCGGTCGCGACGAACTCACGGATCTTGGCGGCGAGGTCCGCGCCGATCCCGGGCAGTTGGTCGGGATCGAAGCCGCTCGCGATCCGCGTGGCGAGCTCGCCGGGCAACGCGCGCACCGTCTGCGCCGCCCGCCGATACGCCCTGATCCGGAACTGGTTCTCCCCGCTCAAGGACAGCAGGTCGGCGATCTCGTCGAACGCCGCCGCGATTTCGTCGTTGTGCACCGGCATTGCCATTCCCCGAGAGGGATCGACCGCGCGACTGATGGTAGAGCGCCGAACGCTCGACCGTGATCGTGAGTATCCGAACCGCGCTAGCGCCGCGCGCTAGCGCGTCGAACGCGCGGCGATCAGGTCGAACGCGCGGCGGTCGCGACGGTTCTGATAAGATCGATCGCGATGCGCAGATGCCCTTGTCCGAACCCTCGCGTGATGCCCCTCCGGCGCACGAGCAAACCGTTGTTTTCCGAGGTGCTCCTGGAACGGGTCGACCGGATGCGGCGATCCGCTTGAGCCGCGATACGACCGACCGACCGACGGCCGAACGCGGCGCTCCCGGCGCCGACGGTCTCGAGTTCCCGTTCGCGAGCGAACCCGGCACCGGTGACGGATCCGCGATCACGGTTGCGCCCGGCGTGCTGTGGCTGCGGATGCCGTTGTACACCGCGCTGCCGTGGATCAACGTCTGGGCGCTCGCCGACGGCGACGGCTGGACGATCGTGGATACCGGCATCAACAGCACCGCGGCAATCGACGCGTGGGTCGCCGCGCGCGCCGGCGTGCTCGGCCGTCGCCCGGTGTCCCGGGTGATCGTCACGCACATGCATCCGGACCATTGCGGACTCGCGGGCTGGCTCATCGAGCGCGATGCGTCGCGGCTGTGGATGACCCGCCTCGAGTACCTGACCTGCCGGCTGATGGCCGCGGACACCGGCCGCGTGCCGCCGCGCGACGGGATCGAGTTCTACCGAGGCGCCGGCTGGGATGCAGAGGCGCTGCAGCGTTACGCGGAGAAATTCGGCTGGTTCGGTCAGATGATCCATCCGATGCCCGCCTCGTATCGGCGCATCGTCGACGGTGAAGCCCTCTCGATCGGCGGACGCACGTGGACGGTCGTCGTCGGCACCGGACATTCCCCGGAGCACGCCTGCCTGCACTGCCCCGAACTCGGGTTGTTGATCTCGGGCGATCAGGTGCTGCCGAGGATCACCTCGAACGTGTCCGTGTATCCGATCGAGCCGGACGCCGATCCGCTCGCGGAATGGCAGGGCTCGATCGCAATGCTCAAGGCGCGCATCGGCGACGACACACTGGTGCTGCCGGCGCACAACAGTCCGTTCTACGGCCTGCACGCGCGCCTCGAACGGCTCGCGGCCGGACACGCGCGAGCCTTGGATCGACTGGAAGAACTCCTCGTGGAGCCGCGCCGCGCGGTCGACGTGTTCGGCGCGTTGTTCAAGCGCCCCATCGGCGCGACGGTGCTCGGGATGGCGACCGGCGAGGCGATCGCGCACCTCAACCATCTGCAGCGCATGGGTCGCGCGACCCGCGAACGCGACGCCGACGGCGTCTGGTGGTGGCGTCGCGCCGGATAGCGCGGCGCGGGGCGGCGGGCGGCCGCACCGATGCTAAGATGAACCCGGTTCCCCGCTTCGGAGACGAACGATGTACCGTCCCCCGCTGAAAGACGTGCGGTTCGCGCTGCACGCGCTGACCGACGACGGGCGCCTCGCCGGTCTGCCCGCGTTCCCTGATTACTCGCCGGAGTTTGCCGACGACGTGCTGGACCAGGCCGCGCGCTTCGCCGAGGAGCGGCTCGCGCCGATCAACGCGCTCGGCGACCGCGTCGGCGCGCGCTGGACGCCGGACGGGGTCGTGATGCCGGCCGAGTTCAAGGATGCGTATCGGCAGTTCGTCGACGCCGGCTGGGCGCGGCTCGGCGGCCCGGCGGAACAGGGCGGACTCGGCGCGCCGATCGTGTTGTGTAGCGCGGTGGAGGAATTCTGGGGATCGGCGAACCAGGCGTTCAAGCTGTGCCCGCTGCTCACGCGCGGCGCGATCGAGGCGATCGAGCACGCCGGGTCACCCGAGCAGCGGGCGCTCTACGTCCCGCGGATGCTGAGCGGCGAATGGACCGGCACGATGAATCTCACGGAACCCCAGGCCGGGAGCGACCTCGGCGCGATCCGCACCCGCGCCGTACCTGATCGCGACGGCTTCCGGCTCTTCGGCCAGAAGATCTTCATCACCTATGGTGAGCACGATCTCGCGTCCAACATCGTGCATCTCGTGCTGGCGCGCATCGAGGGTGCGCCGCCCGGAACGAAGGGCATCTCGATGTTCATCGTGCCGAAGTTCCTCGTGAACCCCGACGGCACGCCCGGTGCGCGCAACGACCTGCGGTGCGTGTCGATCGAGCACAAGCTCGGGATCCGCGCGAGTCCGACCTGCGTGATGTCCTATGGGGATGCGGGGGGTGCGAGAGGCTACCTCGTCGGGGAGCCGAACCGCGGGCTCGAATACATGTTCGTGATGATGAACGCGGCGCGGCTCGCGGTCGGGATCGAGGGGTACGCGCTCGGCGAGCGCGCCTATCAGCAAGCGCTCGAATGGGCCCGACAACGCGTGCAGGGCCGGCCGGCCGGCGCGCGCCCCGGCGCGGATGGCAAGCCGGCGACGATCGTCGAGCACCCGGACGTGAAGCGGATGCTGCTGACGATCAAGGCGCAGACCGATGCGTCGCGCGCGATCGCCCTGTACGGGGCGCTGCAGCTCGACCTCGCGGTGCACGCCGCGGACCCGGCTGAGCGCCGCGCCGCGCAGGCGCGCGGCGACCTGCTGATTCCGGTCATCAAGGCATGGTCGACCGAACGCGGCCAGGTGTCGACGTCCCTCGGGCTCCAGGTGCACGGCGGCATGGGGTTCATCGAGGACACCGGTGCGGCCCAGACGATGCGCGACGTCCGGATCACGACGATCTATGAGGGCACGACCGGAATCCAGGCCGCGGACCTGCTCGGTCGCAAGCTCGGGAGGGACGGTGGTGCGGCGATGTTCGCGCTGCTCGACGACGCGCGCTCGGAGCTCGAGACGCTCGGTGCGTCGGCGCCGAGCGAGGTCCGCGACAGCGGCGCCGCGGCGATCGCGGCGCTCGAGACGCTGCGGCAGGCGACGAGCGGACTGCTGCGGCTCGGGGGTGAGCGGCGCGAGCTCGCGCTCGCCGTTTCCGTGCCGTACCTCGATCTGTGCGGCGTCGTGCTCGGGGGCTGGAAGATGGCGCAATCGCATGCACTCGCGGTGCGCGATCGGGACCAGGATCCGGCCTTCTACGACGGCAAGCGGCAGCTCGCGCGGTTCTATGTCGGTCAGCTGCTGCCGATGGCCGGCGCCTTGGCGCGGGTCGTCGCCGAGGGAGCGGCGGGCGTCATCGACGCGGACGCCGCCTTGCTGTAGATCGCGCTCCCGTCGCCATGACGCGCCTCGGGGGGGGGGCGGGGAGGGGCCGGACGGCCCCTCCCCGGGTTCCGCAGGAAACCGCTCGACGATCAGAACGGGAAGTAGCGGACGCTCGCGAACACCATGCTGTCGTTCGCTATCGGCGCTCCGCCGACGCCCGCGAACGCATTGCGCTGGGTGTAGGAGTACTGCAGGCCCCACTGGAACTTGCCGAAGCTGCCGACGTAGACCCGCTGCCAGAAGCCGAGGGTACCTTGCTCGACGAGGCGGGTGTTGCCGACGCAGGCGCCGACCGCGGTCTCGCTGAAGCATCCGGAGTTCGAATACAGCGGATTCCCGTAACCGTAACCGACGGTCCCGGTCGTGGTCGCGAGGTCGAACGACTCCGCGCTCTCCTTCTCCTCGCCGGCGAACAGGTACACGTCGAGCATCGGCGTCGCGTGCAGCGTCAGACCGACGAGCGCGTCGACTTCGTGGATCGGATGCATGTTGCCCGCCGAGTCGAAGGTGAGGTCCGGGAGCTGCGCGCTGCCGTAGCGGCCGATCCCCCGGCCGGCGAGCCCGGACACCTGGAAGTCGATCAGGTTCGGCACGAGCGGCGCGACGATCCCGAAACCGAAGCCGCCGCCGCTCGCGGACTGGTTCGTCTGGTTCAGGCGCGTCGCGAACGAACGGTACAGGCCGAACGCCTCGAGGTGCACGTCGCGGCCGGCGATCGGTGCCTCATAGGCGACCTTGCCGATCACGTCGGGGACGTGGTTCAGCGACAGGGTGTTCGACGAGGCGTAGCCGGAGCCCGCGGGCGAGTTGTAGACGAGGTCCGTGCCGGACGGGAACTTGTTCGCGCCGGTATAGAACGTCGTCTGCGGATTCTCGAGCGACAGCGCGACCCAGAGGTTCTTGCCGTAGTTCTCGGTCACGCGGAACTGCGGCTGGCGCGCCCAGACGAAGCCCGGGACGTACTGCGCGTCGATCTGCGGCGGAGTGAGCTCGTTGCGCGGGGTGATCCCGTGGGTGTTCAGGGTCGCGAGCGACCAGTTCTGACCGGCGAGCAGGTGCAGGCCGATGTCGTTCCAGTCGACCGTGCCGTAGAGGTTGCGGATCCGCAGGTTGAACGAGTTGCTCTCGTTCGAGTTCGCGGTCTGCGCGGCGGCGTTGAAATCGAACTCGCCGTAGAACGCGAGGTGCGTCTGCGGATTCACATCCCCTTCGACGAGCGCGGCGAGGCGGCTCTGGCGGGCGGTGAACCGCAGCTCGCCCTGGTGTCCGACCGGGTTGTTCGGATACGGGATCCCGCCGAAGCTCGAGCCGATGTCCGCGGTCTCGTTGTGCGAGCGATAGATCGCTTCGGCCGCGAGGAAGCCGCCGAGGGAGATCTTCAACCCCTTGTACTCGATCACGCCGGGCGGGCTCTTCGCCGCCTTCATCTCGCTCGCGACGCGGGCGGGAATCGCGGCCGCGTCGGCCTTCGCCGCGGCGGCCTGGGCGGCG
>JAKBCG010000035.1 GCA_021808035.1 Pseudomonadota bacterium | reverse complement strand
TCGCCGACGCTCATGTCGCGAAACTCATCGGGAACGATCGCGAACGGCACGAAGTCCGCGTCGACGGGCGCGAGGTCGCCGCGACCGTGCGGCTTCTCCGCCGGGTCGGGTAACGCCGGCGCGAAGAAACGGATGCTCAAGGTCGGGCCGATCGAGTTCGGTCCCGCCGGCCGGCCGTAGTCGGGACAACCGCTCCCGACGATGTGCAAACGTGCCCGTGCGCCGAGAGTGGTCATGATCACCCGGATCTTGTCGATCAGGCCATCGCAGGAATAGCTCGAGGTGCGCCCGAGATAGGTGAATTCGACCCGGTGCTCCCTCCAGACGGCCCGGATCGGCACGCCGGAAGCGGCGAAGGCGCGGCCGCCACCCAGCACCAACAGCACCCCAAGGACCGAGCTCGCTTTCAACGACCGCATACGAACCCCGTACGACCTCCTGACCGACCGACTCGCGTGCACCATCTGACCCTCGCGCCAGCTCCGAAGTTTCCCACGGCCGGTATAATTCCGCGATGGCCATCGCCCCGCCCTTCGACGTCGCCCGGTGGATCGAGCGGAACCGCGCGCAATTGCGGCCGCCGGTCGGCAACAAGCTCCTGTTCGAGCACAGCGAGTTCATCGTGATGGTCGTCGGCGGCCCGAACCGGCGCAAGGACTTCCACCACGACCCGGGCGAGGAGATCTTCTACCAGGTCGAGGGGGACATCCTGCTGCGCACGATCCAGGACGGACGCTCGGTCGACGTGCCGATTCGCGAGGGGGAGATCTTCCTGCTGCCCGCGGAGATTCCGCATTCGCCGCAGCGGCCCGCCACCACGATCGGCGTCGTGGTCGAGCGCCGCCGCCGCCCCGGCGAGTTCGACGGGTTTTCCTGGTACTGCGAACGATGCGGCAATCGCTTGCATATGGAGCGCGTGCCGGTCGATGACATAGGGACCGAGCTGCCGGCGATCTTCGATCGATTCTATTCCGACCTGCAACGACGCACCTGCCGATCCTGCGGCGCCGTGCTCGAAGCGCCCACGGGATGACCGCGGACGACGCAGCGGCGCTCGACGCGCGCGACCCGCTCGCACCTTTCGCGGCCGAGTTTCATCATCCCGTCGACCCGGCCGGTCGCCGGACGATCTATCTATGCGGTCACTCGCTCGGCCTGCAACCGCGGGCGGCGGCCGCCTGCATCGAGCAGGAGCTCGCGATCTGGCGGGACCGGGCGGTGCTCGGGCATCACGACGGGCCACGGGCCTGGATGCGGTACCACGAACGATTCGCGTCACCGCTCGGCGAGCTGTGCGGGGCGATGCCGACCGAGGTCGTCGCGATGAATTCGCTGACGGTGAACCTGCACCTGCTGCTCGTGAGCTTCTTCCGGCCGACGCCGGCGAGGAACCGGATACTGATCGAGCAGCCGGCGTTTCCGTCCGATCGATATGCGGTCGTCTCCCAGCTCGCGTTCCACGGCCTCGACGCATCCGCTCACCTGGTCGAGGTCGCCCCCCGGCCGGGCGAAGAGTGCCTGCGCACCGAGGATCTCCTCGCCGCGATCGAACGCAACCGTGCGCACCTCGCGCTCGTGCTCCTGCCCGGCGTGCAATACCTCACGGGCCAGTGCCTCGAGGTCGCACCGCTCGCCGCCGCCGCCCGCGCGGCCGGCGCCCGGATCGGGCTCGACCTCGCGCATGCGATCGGCAATACGCCGTTGCGGCTGCACGACTGGGACGTCGACTTCGCGGTCTGGTGCAGTTACAAATACCTGAACGGCGGCCCGGGCGCGATCGGCGGCGCCTTCGTGCATGAACGGCATGCCCGGCGCGTCGATCTTCCCCGATTCGCCGGCTGGTGGGGCCACGATCCGGACACGCGTTTCGCGATGCCTGCGGATTTCACGCCCATCGCCGGCGCCGAAGGCTGGCAACTCAGCAATCCGCCGGTGCTCGCAGCCGCACCGCTCCTGGCGTCGCTCGAGATCCTGCGACGCGCGGGTCTCGCGCGTCTGCGGGAGAAGTCGCTCGCGTTGACCGGGTTCCTGCGCCGGTCGCTCGCGCAGGCGCTGCCGCGGGACAGTCTCGAGATCCTGACGCCGAGCGAGCCCGCAGCGCACGGCTGCCAGCTCAGCCTGCGGCTGCGCGCGGACAGCCGGCGCGTGGTCGAACGACTCACGGCGGCGGGCGTCGTCGCCGACTGGCGTGAACCGGACGTGCTGCGGCTCGCGCCGGCCCCGGCTTACAACTCCTTCAGCGACGTTCGACGAGCCGTGACCGCACTCGCCGCCGCGGTCCGGTCGTGAGCGGCGCGGCGCCATTGGTCACGCTGGTCGGCGCTGGACCGACCGGGGCGCTGCTCGCGATCCTGCTCCGGCGCCGCGGATTCCGGGTCGTCGTGTACGAGGCCCGACCCGATCCGCGCCGGCATCCCGAAGAATCCGGACGCTCGATCAACCTGGCGCTCGGCGCACGCGGGATCCGTGCGCTCGAGCGGGTCGAGGTCCTCGACCGGCTGCGAGCGGGCCTGGTGCGGATGCGCGGCCGTTGCGTTCATGAGCGTGGTGGCCGCATCACGTTGCAGCCGTACGGGACCCGACCGGACGAGACGATCTACTCGATCTCCCGCGCAGCGCTTGGACGCCTGCTCCTCGACGTCGCGGTCACCGAATACGGGGTCGACGTGCGCTTCGAGCACCGGCTGGAGGCGATCGACTGGCGTACCGGGCACGCCGTGATCGGCGATTCCGGCGGTCACCGGGTCGAAGTGCCGATGCGCCCGCTGATCGCCTGCGACGGCGCGGGTTCACGCGTGCGCCGATGTCTCGCGGAGACGCACCGGATCGACGCGCGCGAAGAGCCGCTCGAGCACGGCTACAAGGAACTGTCGATCCCCGCGACGGCCACCGGCGACGCGGCGCTGCTGCGTGAGGCGCTGCACATCTGGCCGCGGGGAGATCACATGCTGATTGCGTTGCCAAACGACGATGGCAGCTTCACCGCGACCCTGTTCTTGCGGCGCCATGGCTCGCCGAGCTTCGAGAGCCTGGTCGACGAACGGACGACCGCGCAGTTCTTCGACTCAGGCTTCCCGGACGTCGCGCCGCTGATGCCGCAGCGCACGGCCGAATGGCGCGAACGTCCGGTGGGGTTCCTCGGCACCGTCCGGGCGACCCCCTGGCATCATCGCGACCAGGTCGTCCTGGTGGGCGACGCCGCGCACGCGGTGGTCCCGTTCCATGGCCAGGGAATGAACTGTTGTTTCGAAGACTGCCTTGCGCTCGATGAGTGCATCGCAGCGCACCCGGATTGGGAGTCCCGGTTCGCGGCATTCTATGCGCAGCGCAAGCCGAACGCCGACGCGATCGCCGCAATGTCGCTCGAGAACTACGCGGAGATGCGGGCGAAGGTCGTGGATCCGCAATTCCAGGTGCAGAGCGCGCTCGCCCACGAGCTCGAACGCCGGCTGCCGGATCGCTTCATCCCGCGCTACTCGATGGTGATGTTCCATCCGGAGATCCCCTACCAGGTCGCCGAACGCCGCGGGCGGGTTCAGGCACGGCTCCTGGCCGCCCTCTCGGCGCACGCGTCGAGCCTCGCCGACATCGATCTCGACGCCGCGCAGCGCATCATCGAAGCGGAGCTCGTACCGCTCGCTCAAGACCTCTCGAGCGTCACGAAGGTGTAGTCGAACGTGTGGCGCTCGTCGCGGTGCCGGGTCTCGCGGAAGGATTCCCGCCACTCGGCGCCGCGCCATGCGTCGAAGACAGCATCGCCGTCGGCGATGTGCGCGTGCACGATCGTCAGGTGGATCCGCGCCGCTCGCGGGAGGAACAGCCGGAAGATCTCGGCGCCGCCGATCACCAGCAGCGGCTGCGCCGGCGGCACCGCGCGTTCCGCCTCCGCCAGGTCGTGAACCACGGTCGCGCCCGCGACCACGAGATCCGCGCGGCGCGACAGGATCAGGTTGCGTCGGTCCGGGAGCGTGCGCCCGATCGATTCGTAAGTCTTCCGGCCCATCAGCACGGTCCCGCCGACGGTGAGCGCCTTGAAGCGGCGCAGATCCTCCGGCAAACGCCACGGCAATGCGTTGTCGCGGCCGATCACGTCGTTCTCCGACACCGCGACCACGAATTCGACCGGCACGGCGCCGGCGGTCATGCTTGCCGGCACTCGGCGACGATCCATTCGGTGAACTCCCGCAGATCGTCCCGGTCGCCGTCCTCGGGACGCTGCAGGATCACGTAGCTCTCGTTCGTCCCGAGCTCGGCCTCGAACACCTTCACGAGCCCGCCGCCCGAGAACCGGTCGGCGCAGAGCCTCGCCGGGACGAGACCGACGCCGATCCCCTGCTCGGCGGCGAGCACGACCGCCGACATCGTGTCGAGTCGGACCAGCCGGTTCGGCTGGATCGACTCGATCCCGAGCCCGTGAGCCCAGCGCTCCCAGGCCTCGCGCCGCTCCTCATGGACCAGCAAGGTCTTGCCGTTCAGGTCGGCGTACCGGGTGATCGGGTGGTCGATCAGGAACGCCGGCGAACACGCGACGATGAAACTCTGCGGGAACAGCTCGTGCACCACCAGTCCTTCCCACGGTCCGGAGCCGACGACGATCGACAGGTCGGCTTCCGCCGGGTGGGTCCTCGCCGCGGCGAGGCTCGTATCGATGCGGATGTCGGTGTGTTCGTGCGCCTGCGAGAAAGACGCCAGCCGCGGCAGAAGCATCTCGTTCGCGAAGAACGGCGGGACGTTCAGACGGATGATGGTCCGTCCGTACCGCAGCTGCAGCTGCTCGGTGATCGACTCGAGCTTCGCGAAGATCTCGTTCAGATGTTCCAGGTAATGGGCGCCGGCGTCCGTGAGCTCGAGCGTACGCACTCCGCGCGCGCCGCGCTCGAACAGGGTGACCCCGAGTTGCTCCTCGAGCGCCTTGATCTGGTGACTGACCGCGGACGGCGTCACGAACAGCTCCTCGGCCGCGGCCTTGAAGCTCTTGAGCTTCGCGGCGACCTGGAACGTCTTCAGGAATTTCAGTGATGGCAGTCGCATCGACCGGTCCCTCGGCGTGCGGCGCGCGACGTTCAGCGCCGCCGCGGCTTGGCCGACGTCCGCGGCCGGCGCGCGGGGGGCCTGCGCGCGCGCGGTGCGGGCGGCGGCACCAGCATCGTGCCGCGGCAGTCCGTCGCGCCGCAACGGCACGCGAAGATCTCGTCGATGTCCGGCGCGTCATCCGGGTCGCGCTCGATCTGGTAGTCGTAGAAGAGTTCCTCTCCCGCCTGGATCGTCCGGATGGCCTCGATGAAGATCCTGCCGCCTTCGACGGAACTCTCGCAGTTCGGTCGGCAGCCATGGTTGATGTACCGCGTCTCGTTGCCGCCGACACCGCCGTCGATCACGGTGCGCGCGTCCACGGTGAACAGGAACGTATGGTTGTCGTCCTCGGCCTTGTGGGCGTAGCGCGCATCCGCCTCGGCGTGCGAGATGCGCTCGCCGACGTATTCCATGATCTTGGTGCCTTTGCGGATCCTCCGCAGCGCGAACACGCCGTGCCCGTGGATCGGCGAGTGGCGTACGGTGATCATCGGTGCTCGCCGCGTCAAACGGCGATTGGCGCTGGGATCGCGGGGTGGCATCGATAGTCCAACACGGAGAAGTCCTCGAACTCGTAATCGAACAGCGACGCCGGTTTGCGGTTCAGCCGCAGGCGCGGCGGCGGATACGGCTCCCGGCGCAGTTGCTCCTCGACGCAGGCGAGGTGGTTCAGGTAGACGTGGCAATCGCCGCCGGTCCACACGAACTCGCCGGGCTCGAAGCCGCACTGCGCCGCGACCATGTGCGTGAGCAATGCGTAGGAGGCGATGTTGAAGGGGACGCCGAGGAACGCATCGGCGCTGCGCTGGTAGAGCTGACAGGACAGCCTGCCGTTCGCGACGTAAAACTGGAACAACGCGTGGCATGGCGCGAGCGCCATCGCATCGAGCTCGCCGACGTTCCACGCGCTCACCAGGATCCGCCGGGAGTCCGGATCGTGACGCAGAGTCTCCAGGACGCGGGCGATCTGGTCGATGTGCCGGCCGTCCGCGGTCGGCCAGCTGCGCCACTGACGTCCGTAGACCGGTCCGAGATCGCCTTCTGCATCGGCCCACTCGTCCCAGATCGTGACGCCATGCTCGTGCAGGTATTTCACGTTCGTGTCGCCGCGGAGGAACCACAGCAGCTCGTGGATGATCGAGCGCAGGTGCAGCCGCTTCGTGGTCACCAACGGAAAGCCCGCGCCGAGGTCGAACCGCATCTGATACCCGAACACGCTCATCGTGCCGGTCCCGGTCCGGTCGGATTTGCGGGCGCCCGCGTTCACGATGTGGTGCAGGAAATCGAGATACTGCCGCATCGGCCGACGCAGCGGCTATCGGCCGTCGACCGGCACGAGATTACCGGTCGGCGAATTGCGCCGGTACGCGTAGAGCATCAAGGCGATGCCGATCAGGATCATCGGGAACGTCAAGACCATGCCCATCGTGAGCCAGCCGCCGTACAGGTACCCGAGTTGCGGATCCGGCAGCCGGACCCACTCGACCGAAAATCTGGCGACCCCGTAGACGATCAGGAACAGCGCGCTGGGCGCGAGGCGCGGGCGCGGCTTCTTGGTGTAATTCCACAGGATCAGGAACAGTGCGAGCCCTTCGAGCGCCGCCTCGTACAGCTGCGACGGGTGCCGGCCGATCAGCACGCCCTGCGCATTCGGCACGCCGAACGCCCAGGGCAGATTGGTCGGCTTGCCCCACAGTTCACCGTTGATGAAATTGCCGAGACGGCCGGCCATCAACCCGATCCCGGGCAGCGGCGCGAGGAAGTCGAACACGTCGACGGCTCGCTTGGCCTTGGCGCGGGCGAACAGGATCGCCGCGACCATCACGCCGGCGAGACCGCCGTGGAACGACATTCCGCCGTCCCAGATCCGGAACACGTTGATCCAGTCTCGAGGCGTGGTGCCCCGTCCATAGATCACTTCGTTGCCGTAGAAGATGCACCAGCCGAGACGGCCACCGACGATCACGCCGATCGCGCAGTAGAAGATCAGGTCATCGATGTCGATCGCCTTCCAGGTCGAGCCTGGACGGCCCGCTCGGTAACGGGCGAGACCCCACGCGGCGGCGAACCCCACGAGGTACATGATCCCGTACCAGTGGACTTGCAACGGCCCGATGCCGTCGATGGGTCCGATCGAGAACGCGATCGGGTCGATGTGAGGGTAGATGAGCATGGGGCGGCAGTGTACCCCAGGGCGAGTACCCGGGAGAATCGGGCTTCAGTCGAACGGTTGGTCGACCCGGCCGAAGAACGCCTTCAGATAGCGGGTCTCCGGGATCGCCGGATGCACCGGGTGGTCGGGCCCCTGCGCGCCCGACTCGAGCAGTTGCAGGCGCCGGCCGCGTCCCCGGGCCGCCCTGGCGATCGCCTCCTGCAGCGCCTCCCCGCCGAGGTGATGGGAGCAGGAACACGACACCAGCACGCCGTCGGGCGCGAGCACCCCGATCGCGGCCTGGTTCAAACGGCGGTACGCGGCCAGGGCCTTCGGCAGATCCTTCTTGCGCTTCGCGAACGCCGGCGGATCGACGACGACCAGGTCGAACCGCTCGCGATCGGCGCCGAGCGCCGCGAGCACCTCGAACGCGTCGCCCTGCAGCGTGCGCACGACATGACCGTTGCGGTCGGCGTTCTCCGCGGCGAACCGCAACGCGTCCGCCGACGCGTCGACGCACAGCACGTCCCCGGCGCCGGCGCGGGCGGCCCGCAGGCCCCAGGCACCGACGTAGCTGAACACGTCGAGCACCCGCGCACCCGGACGCACGTACTTGACCAGCGCCGCACGATTCGCCGCTTGATCGTAGAACCAGCCGGTCTTCTGCCCTTCGCGCAGCGGCACCCGGAATTCGAGCCCCGCCTCGATCACACTGGAGACGTCCGGGAAGGCTGCGCCGGCCGACTCGACGTAGAGCGGCAAGCCCTCGAGTTCACGCGTCGCGCCATCATTCTTGTAGAGCACGGTCTCCATGCCGAGCGCATCGAACAGCGCGGCTTGCAACGCCGGTCGGAGCCGCTCCATGCCCGCCGTGCCGATCTGGACGACGCAGGCGGGACCGAATCGATCGATCACGACCCCTGGCAAGCCGTCGGCCTCGCCGTGCACCAACCGGTAGTACGGGCCGGCGTACAGGCGTTCACGCAGCATGAGCGCGCGTCGCAGCCGCCGCGCGAACCAGGCTTCGTCGGGCAGGGTCTCGGTCTCGAGGAGCCGCGCGCAGATCAAGGAGCGCGGATTCACGTAGGCGAGCCCGAGCGGCCGATCGTTGTGCGCGAGCACCCGCACGAGGTCGCCGGGCTCGAAGCGCGCCAGCGGGGTCTGCGCGGTGTCGACCTCGTTGCTGAACACCCACAGGTGACCGGCGAGCAGACGTCGATCCTCGTCGCGTTTCAGGCGCAGGACGGGCGGTGGCGCGGCGTGTGCGATCGTGGGCATCCTGGACGATTCGGCTATAGTGGCCGGCATTCTACCCGACACGAGGTGTCGCGCGATGCGCCGCAACCGGCTGCAGACGGAAACCAGCGCTTATCTGCTGCAGCACGCCGGCCATCCGGTCGACTGGTTTCCATGGGGCGACGAGGCGTTCACGCGGGCACTCGCCGAGGACAAGCCCGTGCTCCTGTCGGTCGGCTACTCGGCGTGCCATTGGTGCCACGTGATGTCGCACGAGTCGTTCGCCGACCCCGCGATCGCCGCGGTGATGAACGCGCGGTTCGTGAACGTGAAGGTGGACCGGGAGGAACGGCCGGACGTCGACCGGGCCTACCAGCTCGCGCTGCAGTTGCTCACCCGCTCGCCGGGCGGATGGCCGCTGACGATGTTCCTCGCACCCGATGATCGGCGGCCGTTCTTCGGCGGCACCTATTTCCCTCGCGACGCCGGCCGGGGCCTGCCGGGCTTTACCGATCTCCTGGATCGCGTCGCCGATTACTTCGCGACGAATCGCGCCAGGATCCGCGCGCAGCGCGACGCGCTCGACGCGGCGATCGCCGCCGTGCAACCGACGGGCGGACCGCCGGATGTCTCGATCGATGCTGCGCCGATCGACGCCGCGCCGATCGACGCCGCGCGGACGGCACTCGCCGCGGCCTTCGATCCCGAACACGGCGGATTCGGCACCGCGCCGAAATTCCCTCATCCGGCCATGATCGAACGCGCGCTGCGGCACTGGTACGCGACCTCGAGCACGGACGCTCCGGACCTGCACGCGCTGTTCATGGCCGCGCTCAGCCTCACCCGGATCGCCGAAGGCGGGATTCGGGATGCGATCGGCGGCGGCTTTCACCGCTATGCGGTGGATCGCGCGTGGCGCATCCCGCATTTCGAGAAGATGCTCTATGACAACGCCAGCCTGCTCGCGCTGTACGCCCAGGCCTACGCCGCAACCGGCGAAACGCTATTCGCGCACGTCGCCGCCGAGACGGCCGGCTGGGCGCTGCGCGAGATGCGTGCGCCGGAGGGCGGGTTCTACGCGAGTCTCGACGCGGATTCGGACGGCCACGAGGGCGCGTATTACCTCTGGGATCGCGAGGCGGTCGCGGCGCAGCTCGAGCCGCCGGATTTCACCGTGTTCGCCGCGCGCTTCGGCCTGGACGGCGCACCGAACGTCGACGGTCGCTGGCACCTGGTCGCGACGGAATCGGTGACGCGGCTCGCGGAGCGGTTCGACTGCACCGAAGCCGAGGTCGAGGCGACGCTCGCCCGTGGGTGCCGGACGCTCGCGGCGCACCGCGCCCACCGATCGCGCCCGGCGCGCGACGAGAAGATCCTGACCGCGTGGAACGCGCTGATGATCAAGGGACTCGCGATCGCCGCGCGCACGCTGGAACGCGCGGATCTCGCGCAAGCCGCGCTGGATGCCGCGGATTTCGTCGAAGCGCATCTCTGGCGCGACGGGCGCCTGCACGCGGTCCGCGCCGGTGACCGCACGCGTTTCCCCGCGTATCTCGACGATCACGCGCTCCTCGCCGATGCACTCCTCGAGCTGCTGCAGACCCGCTGGCGCACTCGCGATTACACCCGTCTGACCAGGCTCGCGGACATCCTGCTCGAGCGCTTCGAGGACGTGCCGAACGGCGGGTTCTTCTTCACCGCGGACGGCGACGAAGCGCCGCTCGGCCGTCTGAAATCGTTCGGCGACGACGCGACCCCGTCCGGCAACGCGGTCGCCGCCGAGACCTTGCTGCGGATCGGCTACCTCGCCGGCGAACCTCGCTACCTGCGTGCGGCGCGCCGCGCGCTCGCCGCGGCGACACGGCCGATGCGGACGGATCCGGCGGCGCACATGGGCATGGTGAATGCGCTGGAATGCGATCGGCGGGTCCCGAAGACGGTCGTGATCCGCGGCGGCGGCGACGAGGCCGGGCGCTGGGCGCGCGAGCTGCACCGGCTGTACGCGCCCGAGCGCAGCGTGTTCGCGATTCCGGCGGACGAGCCCGGATTGCCGGCCGCCCTCGCCGACAAGCCGGCGGAGCGCGGCCCGATCGCCTACCTGTGCGTCGGCACCGTCTGCACGGCGCCGATTCGCGACTTCGGCGCGCTGCTGGCCGCGCTCGGCATCCAGAATGCCCCCGCCGGTCCCGGAAACTCGCACGGGCTCGCGAATCCGTCGGCCGACACCGCCGCGACCCCGGCGAATTCGTCTAGGTGAGCGGCGTCGTTTCGCGCGGCAAGGCCGCGCGGAGGCGGCCCAGAATCGCGCCATGCGCCGCTTCGCTGAACGGCGGCGCGGCATTCCAGTCGAATGCCCAGGGCTGCCGCCCTCGCGTGCTCGCCGGTTCGTCGGCGAACCGGGGGAACAGGTGCGCGTGCAGCGCGGGTTCGGCATTGCCGAACATCGCATAATTGATGCGGATCGCCCCGGTCGCCGCGATCAGCGCATCGCCAAGCCTGCCCATGTCGTCGAGGAACGTCGCGCGCGCGTCGTTCGCGAGCGCGTTCAAGTGCGGCACGACCGGATCCGGCAGCAGGAGACAGTACCCGGCGAACACCTGCCGCTCGCCGAGCACCGCCCAGCCCGAGCGCAGTCGCGCGACGACCGCCGGATGATCGGCGGCACGACATCGATCGACGAGCCGGTGAATCGCGGTGGTCACGGCGAATATGGCGCGTCGAGGATCCGACCCCGATCGACGACGAGCACGGTCGCCTTCGGGAAGAAGTTGAACTCCGACGCCGACGCCCAGGTATAGGCGCCCATCGATCGCCCGATGACCCGGTCGCCGACCGCGAGCAAGGGCAGCGCGATTTCCTCCTCGATCACGTCGATGCTGTCGCAGGTCGGCCCCGCGAGCACCGACGGCAGCGGTTCGCCGCCGCCGTTCAGCGCCTCGATCGGATAACTCGCATGATCGTACAACCGGCCGCTGTACGAGCCATACAGGCCGTCGTCGAGGTAATACCACCAGCGATCCCCGCGCTTCGCGCGCCCCATCACGGTCGAGAGTCCGATCGCGGCCGGCGCGACGATGGTCCGTCCGGGTTCCGCGATCGGCTGCACGCCGCGCGGAAGCGCGGCGAGCGCCGCTCGGATCGGCGCGCAGAACGGCTCGATCGGCAACATCGGCTCGCGATAGTCGGCGGGAAATCCGCCACCGATGTCGAGGATCCCGAGCGCGGTGCCGCGCGCGGCGGCCCGGGCGATCAGACCGGCACACGCCTCGATCGCCTCGACGTGCATCGCCGGATCCGGCGCCTGGGAGCCCACGTGGAACGACAGCCCGCGCACCCGCACGTCGAGCGACTCGGCGAGTTCGATCAGCGGCATGACTTCGGCCGGCTCGCAGCCGAACTTGCGCGAGAGGTCGCAGACCGCGCCGGGGTTGCGGAACGCGACCCGGATCAGCAGGCCGGCCTGCCGGCGGTGTGTCGCGAACTTGCGCACCTCGTCCGGGTTGTCGACGACGAACGTGTCGATCCCGGCCGCGAGCGCGGTGCGGATGTCGCCGTCGCGTTTGATCGGATGGGTATGGATGCAACGCCCGGGCGCGATGCCCGCCCGACGCACCAGCTCGACCTCGCCGTTGGTCGCGAGGTCGAACGACGCCCCTTCGTCACGCAAGACCTCGACGACCGCGCGGTGCGGCAGCGGCTTCAGCGCGAAGTGCAGCCGCACGCCGGGCAGCGCGCCCGCGAGCCGCCGATAGCGCTCGCGCAGACGCTCGGCATCGACGATCAGCAGCGGCGACCCGTAGAGCTGCGCGAGCCGCTCGACCGCATCCGCCGCGAACGGATCCCGGCACGGATCCAACACGATCGGCGAATTCCTCGGCATCAATCGGCTCCCGGTTCGATCGCGCGACCGCCGAGACCGCAGGCGCGCCGCAAGCGGTCGTTGACGGCGATCCAGGACTCGTCCCGGGGCGGCGTCTCGACCAGGATCCGGGCGCAGCCGGCATGATCGAGCGTGCGCAACCGGTCGTACAGATCGTGCGCATAGGCCTGCGCGTCGATCGCGGCTTCCAGCCAGACCACCGCCGGGCGTCGACCCGACGGCGCCGGCCCACGCCCGAGCACCGCGACACGCCCGCCGCTCGCCGTGATCGATGCGATCCGCGACGAAAGCTGCGACGCCGGAATGAGCTCGAGCGGCGTGCGCGGTGCGTAGTGCAGACTCCGGTCGCCCGGCACACGTGGCGCCTCGCCGGTCTCGACGAGCACACCGGCGACCGCGGCGATCTGCGCGCGGGTGATGTTCCCGGGCCGCAGCAGCCGCACGCCGTCGCCGAGACACTCGACGATCGTCGATTCGAGACCGATCTGCGACTCGCCGCCGTCGAGCACGACCGGCACCGCGTCGCCGAACTCTTCGCGCACGTGCGCCGCTCGCGTCGGACTCAGATGCCCGTAACGGTTCGCGGACGGCGCGGCGATACCACCGCCGAACGCCCGCAGCAGGCGCTGCGCGACCGGATGCGACGGCACGCGGATCCCGACGCTGTCCTGGCCGCCGGTGACGACCTCGTCGACCTCGTCCGACTTCGGCAGGATCAACGTGAGCGGT